>QMQC01000298.1 GCA_003648875.1 Actinomycetota bacterium | reverse complement strand
TCCGGTCGGCCTCCTCTCGGGTGGGGCTGGACGTGTAGAATCATAAAGTTTGGCGTGAAGCCGACGCACAGCCTTCTTCCGGTTGGTTGCCTGGGACCGCGAACAATCCTCGGTGATCCGAACGTCGGGTCCGAGCCTGTCGATCAGTTTGTCGCGCATCGACTCATCGAAGGCTCGCGAACCCTCGATGTTGAAAGCCAGCTCGGCGCGGGTCGAACTCTTGTTGGCGTGTTGGCCCCCGGGACCGCCGGACGGCCCGAACCGCCACTGGAGCTCCGAATCTGGGATGTCGAACCGCATCGTTGTCTCGTAGTTCTGTGGTGTTTGGACAGGACCTACTCCCGTCCGGAATCTTGAGTATCCACAGCATCGTACAATTCGGGGTTGTGCGTGACCGTGACCATTCCGTCCTCAGCGAGATCCTCCCGCCAGAAGAGCGGGCAATCGAGGCTGTGGTCGCTCGCTACCAGCGGGTTGCACCGGCAATAACCCGATTCGCTCGCTCACTCTCGGGGAATGAGGAGCTGCAGGTCAGACTCGGCACCCAAGCAACCGCAACGAAGAACACGATCATCCTCGATCCTGGCGTGTTCCAGACGGCCTATGCGCGGTCTGCCCCTGTTACTCCGTCCGAAGTGGCTCTCACCTCTGCGCTGCATGAGGTGATCCATCTCATCACAACCGACTTCGACGAGGAGCGGCCGATCCCCAAGGAGTGGCACGCCTTTCAGCCGGAGTCTGAAGACGACGAAACAGGCTTCGATGAGGCCATGGTCCCCGTTGGGCTCTTCCAACTCGGCGAGATGGAAGATGACATCATCCGGCCAGACCTCACCGAGGACGACATCGATTTTGAAGGCGGGGATGAGACCGACCCGAGCGCCGTGCCATTGCTCGAAGCGCTCCACGCCATCGGCGGTCCCGCGGCGGAGGCCATGTTCCTGTCCATCGAGGATGCCCGCCAGGAACGAATCAACTTCGATGCCTATCCGGGTGCAGGCTCCGTGCTCAGAGACCTGTACCGAACATCGGTGGGCCATGCCATGGCGCATGCAAGGCCTCTCGGCCAATTTGCTCTTGCCTGTTTCATGATCATCGGCGGCCACGAGGACCGGAACCTCATCCAGCGGAAGCTCGCACCACATGTGGCGCTCGCCATCGACGACGCCATGGCATTTGTCGATCCGGTCCACGAGCTCGACGATCCATGGTCGGTGGGTACCGTTGCACTCCAGCTCCTCTCTGTGGCCAGGATGCACGACCTCGTGCCAGAGGGTGCAGCGTCCACAACCGACAGGGGGCGCACGGCCGAGATGGAGGCCGATGAAGCCGCCATTGCAGACTCAGTCGATGCTGTTCGCCTGGTCACGCCCTCCCTGGCTGATCGCGAGTCCTACGACAAGACCCGCACCGCTGCGCAATCCGTATCCGCCGAGGACGGCAAGCTTGGTGATGCTGAAACCGCTGGCGATCCTGCAACGGATCAACTGATGAAAGTCTCAAGTGCACCCACGGTGTTCCTACCGACGGGTCAGGGAGGCAAGCTCCTGGTCACGGATTTCCCTGAACGCTTCATCGACTGGGCACCGCAGGGCAGAGACATGTTGTTCAAGGCATCAGCAGACTGGGGTGTTGCACAACACCGGGTGTCGGGCGAACTCTATCCCCTCTTCCTTGCGAACCAGAGGCGCGGCCTTCGCTCCGGATACGACGCAGGAGATCTCTCTCCATACACACCGCTCCTCCTGGGAGCCGGTTTGTATGGGCGAATGTTCGAACGTCGCGATCTGCCGAGCCGTCGGTCATATGCGCTGAGTTTGCTCGTGGACGGATCGGCCTCGATGCTCCAACCCCGCGACGCCGGATCGCGCAAGTCGCCGTGGGCAATGGCTGCTGCACTCCTTGGAGCATGGACCCTCGCCGGGCTCGCAGATGAGCTCCAGATCGACTTTGAGCTGGCGATCTTCAACCGATCCTTCTCAACGGGCGTTGGCGACACCGAATCTTCGTACCGTGAGAAGCGCGCCAAGGCAACAGCCGGTCTCAGACAGGCACAAGGCGGAAACGCTGAGCGTCTGACGCGAACCGTGAATCACTATCTCATCAAGCGCTTCAGCCAACGTTGGCGTGGATCTGAAGACCTGCTTGCGGGGTTGTTCTACGCAGCGGCATCTCCCCGGGACGCCGCACGAGAAGCGCGTCATTCCCCTGATGAGTCTCCACCGGTTTCGATGTTCGAGAAGGCAGCGAATGTGGATGAGTTCAATCTCGCGTACGCTGCCGAACGCCTTGCAGCCCAACACGCAAGCCACCGGATCCTCGTGGTGCTTGCGGACGGCATGACGCGTGGTTCTGTCAGAAGGCTCGCTGAGACCGTGAGGGGCGTGGAGCACTCATGAGCAACGGTGCTCGGCATCGGCATCGGTGATGACACACTTCGCACGGCCTACTCGAGGGCACAGGTCGTCGAGCAGCCACTCGATCTCGCCTCCGCGATGGTCGAAGGCGTCCGCTCGTCGCTCTACAAGACAATCGCAGCTTCGGGCTCGGACGCATGGTGGGTCCACGCAGGCGGGCGCGAACTGCAAGATCTGACAAGCTAGGAGAACCAATGGCTGAAACCATCACTTTCGTCGATCCAACCGGCGATCGTCCAGACATCCTGTTACCGGCTGCCGAGATACCAAAGGACCTCCCGGACAGGGAAATTCGGCTTGATCACATTCCCACGGAGGATCCGTACTACGTCGACCTCGGAATGTTGTACAAGCTCGCCCACCTCGAGCAGGTACGCAGAGCGCACTTCACGGAAAGCCCATTGCACCTCGCACTCCGTGGTCACATGGGAACCGGAAAGGATCACGATCTCGAGCAGTTCGCCGCAAGGCTCAGCACCCCGTACTACCGCATCCCACTGACCGGCGAGGTGAGCGACATGACGCTGAACGGCTCACTGAAGCTCCG
>QMQC01000297.1 GCA_003648875.1 Actinomycetota bacterium | reverse complement strand
GAATCCATGGTTCTGGGACGTGATCTCGACGCTTCCGTCGCTGAGCCTGCGAACAGGGTGGTTCCCGCCGTGATGCCCGAACGGAAGCTTGAATGTACGCGCTCCGAGAGCCAGGCCGAGAAGTTGGTGACCGAGGCAGACACCGAATACGGGTGTCTCTCCGAGCAACCCTCTGATGGCCTCCACGGGACCGGTGAGGGGCTCAGGATCGCCCGGGCCGTTGGACAGGAACACGGCGTCTGGTGCAAGGGCCAAGGCTTCGGTTGCCGAGGTCGATGCTGGTACGACCGTCACATCGAGACCCCGACGGTTCATGCAACGGAGGATGTCCTTCTTGATCCCAAAGTCATATGCGACAACGTGGCCGACCGCTCGACCGCCGGTATTGCTTCGATAGAGCTGCTCGGTGGACACGCCGGATACAAGATCCTGACCTTCGATGGGTGGGGTCGTGGCTGCGAGGGAGACAAGTTCATCTTCATCAACATCAACGCCGACGGCAACGGGCATCGACCCGCTCTCACGAATGTGCCTCGTTAGGCGTCTCGTGTCGATGTCAGACAGCGCAACGACTCCGTGACGACCAAGGTACTCGTCAAAGGGTTCCGTCGAACGCCACGAGGAAGTCATTCGGCTCATCGACCTTGTCACGAGCGACCGTGCGTAGACCTTTGGAGATTGGTCATCGTATTCGACAGATCCGTAGTTGCCGACGTGGGATGTCGTGAGAACGACAACCTGACCGGCGTAGGAGGGATCCGTGATGATCTCCTGATAACCGGTCATAGCCGTGTTGAACACAACCTCCCCTGTGACGACGCCCGACACACCGACCGAGCGACCACGGAACACCTCCGCGTCAGCCGTCACCAGCAGGCCCTGTTTCACCGACATCTTCCCCTATCTGATTGCATGGGTGATGTCGCCGCGGAAGATCGTTGTCTTCACCCTTCCTGTGAGCTCTCGCCCGAAGTAGGGAGCGTTCACAGACTTCGAGACCGTGCTCGCCGGCACCCAGACGGATTCGGGGTCGAATACGACAATGTTCGCGCACACTCCCGGTGTCAAAGGCTTCCCTTGGTCAGCGAACCCTGCGATTCGGGCCGGAGCTACTGACATTCGATCGAAGAACTCCACCTGATCGAGAGCAGCGACACCGTTGACCACCGCACCCGCCCACTCCAAACCCGTCACGCCGGCCATTGCATGTTCGAATGGGACATCCTTCTCCGTGGCAGCGTGTGGCGCATGGTCGGTTGCCACGGCGTCGATCACCCCAGATCGCAGTCCTTCGATCAACGCTGTCGTGTCGCGTGGATCCCGGAGGGGCGGCATCATCTTGAAATTCGAGTCGGTCGACCTGACGTCCTCGTGATCGAACATCAGATGATGCGGCGTGACCTCAGCCGTGATTTCGACGCCATCGCCTCTTGCGGCAGCGACCAGCGCGACTCCCTCCGCGGTGGACAGGTGCTGCACGTGATATCGCACACCGGTCATTCCTGCAAGGGCGATATCCCTTGCGATGATGACATTGTCTGCCTCCCGCGGTATGCCGTACATGCCCAGTCGGGACGACACGGCGCCTTCGTGCATGTATCCGCTGGCACTGAGATCCGCGTCCATGGCATGTTGGGACACAACACCGCCGAGCTGTGAGACATACTCCATGGCTGTTCTGAGGACACTCGCATTCTGTACGGTGTCGCCGTCGTCGGTGAATATCCGAACACCCGCGTCCCACAACTCGTCGATGTGAGCCATTCGCTCTCCGGCTCTGCCGAGCGTGATGCAACCAGCCGAAACAACTTCAGCATTCTGCGAACGGCGGGCCTCGTCTGCAATGTACCTCGCAAGATGTCCGGAATCGATCGGAGGATCGGTGTTCGGCATCGCCACAACGGCGGTGTATCCACCCGCAGCAGCAGCAGCGGTGCCGGAAGCGATGTCTTCCTTCCACTCTTGCCCTGGTTCCCGCAGGTGCGCGTGAATGTCGACGAATCCGGGTCCGATCCATGCGCCATGGCACTCGATCGACTCTTTGGCGTCACCAAGATCCGGACCGATCGCCTCGATACGTCCGTCGGCGATCCCGATGTCAGTGTGACGAACACCGTTGTCAGTCAGGACGGAGCCGCCCCTGAGAACGAGATCATGCATCGTGTTCGCCTCCAAGCAATCGGAACAGCACGGCCATTCTTGTTGCGACGCCATTGGATACCTGCTGCAGAATCAAGGCCCTGTCATCGTCTGCGACGTCGTACCCGATTTCCACACCTCGGTTCATGGGTCCGGGGTGCATGACGACTGCCTCAGGCTTGAGACGAGTGAATCTCTCTGAGGTCATACCAAACCTCCTTGTGTACTCGGCCAATGAGGGGAACACGGATCCCCCGCCACGCTCGGTCTGCACCCTGAGGAGATACACGACGTCGACGTCATCGAGAATCTCGTCTATGCCGTGGGCCACAGTCACCGGCCACGCTTCAGGGTCGATCGGAAGGAGCGTGGGAGGCCCGACCAGCACGACCTCGGCGCCAAGCGAGATCATCGCGAAGATGTCCGATCTTGCCACTCTCGAGTGTTTGATGTCACCGACGATGGCGATCCTCAGACCGTCAAGGCTCCCGAAGTGTTGCCTTATGGTCAGGCAGTCGAGCAACGCTTGCGTTGGATGCTGATGAGCACCGTCCCCGCCATTGACGATGGGGATGTCGAGCCACTCGGCGAGCCTCCAAGCTGCACCCGTAGCCTTGTGTCTGACGACCATTAGATCAATGCCCATCGCACGGACCGTGAGAGCCGTGTCCTTCAGCGACTCCCCTTTTGACAGGGCGGACGTCCCCGGTGAGAAGGACACGGTGTCTGCGGAGAGCGCCTTTGCCGCCTTCTCGAACGACATCCTCGTCCGTGTGGATGGCTCGAAGAACATGGTGGCGACCGTCTTGCCGCGCAGGGCCGGAACCTTG
>QMQC01000296.1 GCA_003648875.1 Actinomycetota bacterium | reverse complement strand
CGGGGCAGGACTGGCAGCATTCCCGCTACGGATTCACAATTCAACCGCTACTTCGCGGTCGGTCTTCGGTGCCACATAGTTGATGCCCGAACGGTCAATCCGTTCCTGGGTCGCTGCAGCCATTGCGACATCCATCATTTGGTAACGCTCGTTTTTGAGTTTCTTGATGCGGTCGGCTCTCAACGATTCCGATGTGATCCACAGGAAGCGTCCAGGCCGATCTATTTGGTACAGGCGGTTGTTGCGGTCAGCGATCCCCTGGATGACGCCAGCGCTGTGAGCTGCACCGCGGAAGGCCTTTCCGTACAGCGACAGGAACGCGCCCAGGCCAGGAATCATCGTGATCGAATCACCGAACAGGCCGACCAGTTCATCGAACAAATCGGCAGCAGCGTTGAGTTGGGTCGCTGCATCATCAGAGGTGAGATCGTCGATGTTCTGAAGGCTCTCGAGAACTTTATCGATCTTCTTGATGCCTTTGTCGATACCGCCCGCGATATCCGACGCAGCTCCCGCGCCCGATTGCAATTGTTCGATGTGTTTCTTGACGTCGTCTCGCTCAAGAAGTTCCTTGAGCCCTGACGAGGCTCCCGACGCGGTCTCCGTGAGGCCTTCAATGACCTCCGTGAACGTACCGGTGAATTCCTCAATTTCCTCTTCCAGCGATTCCGGCGTGACATCTCCAGCAGCCACGAAGTCGCCCACGATGCCATCCGTCTTTTCCTGCGCGGCCTTGATCCACTCACTGAGCGACGAGTCGTCACCGTCCAGCGCCTCGGTGACCTCCTCAGAGGTGAACGTCGGCCCCGTCGTGAGCGATCCGTCCTTCAGATCCTCGACCGTCGACTCGATGGTCTCCGTTGCGCCCTTGAGGTCCTCAGCGGTGGATCCCAGGAAGTCCTTCCAGAAGACGAGATCGTCTCTCGTGGCATCAACCGCTGCTCGAGCACCGCTGGTGCCCGAATGGAATGCGAGTTCCTGATCAATCTCGGCGATGCGCGACATGGCCTTTTCAGGTGTGATGTCCAGCAAACGTCCTCCTCGGGTCAGCCCGCACCCTACACGAGCCTCCCAAGCGCGTTCTGGAGCCCGTCCGGGTTACGACAGACAATCTCCCACGACCCGAACCGAGCAGGCATATCCGGCAATATGTATGGTCGAATCAGGCGAGCATATGTGCCGTTATGGGCGGGTGTTTCGGTCTGGCCCGCCTACGAGCTGTGTGAGACGGTGGGAGCCTGCCAGTCCTTTGAGTTCGACGGTTCGGTCGGATCCGAGGTCGAAGCCTTGACCCGTCGCCATCTCGGCTGTGACGGACGAGAGCATGACTTCTCCAGGTTCGGCGGCTGAAGTAATGCGGGCGGCCTTGTTGACGGTGATCCCGATGTAATCGCCGTCAGCGTGGATTGCGTCTCCAGTATGTAGACCGATACGGATACTGAACGGCAGCTCGGTCGCTTGATCTTGCAGTTCCAGTGCGCAACCGAGAGCATCGGTCACCGCACCGAATGCTGCCATTGCACCATCACCGAGGGTCTTTACGAGAGTCCCCCGGTGATTCTCGACGCTTGTGCGCAACCCAGCCATGTGATCGCTGATCAACGAAGCCCATTCAGCGTCCCCGATCGACTCCGCCATGTGTGTCGAACCTTCAACGTCACTGAACATCAGCGTGACCGTTCCGGTGTTGGACGAGGCGGCGATTGCAGCGCCCGCCGATTCGTCGAGGGACTCGACGAGATCTTCGAGGTCCTTGGATATCTCGACACCCCAGGCCTCGGTGTTCGGAACTCCTAACGACGCATGCCACTGCACCAGACGCCACAGGCCGTCCTCCATGATGAATATCCCCGTAGTCCGTCCGATGGTCGGATCTCGGTTGTCGAACTGCGACAACACGTTCACGGCAAACCATCCGACATCACCGTGCTCGTACGCCTCGATCATGTCGAACTCGAAAGCTGTCACACCAATCTCTTTGACCCTCTGAACGACGTATTCAGACGTGGTTCCAGTGGACCATTCATCCTCGGCTGCCAGAATCACTCGAAACTGATCGGCCGGATTCGCTGGTCGAGGAGTGAGATTGTCGAGCGTCACGGCATCCTGATCAACAAACATCGCTTTGAAGATGCGACGGACCAAGGCTTGGAGTTCGGGCGATTCCTTCATATCCCGAACACCATAGAACCCTTGTCCGGAGACCGCCTACCAGCCGAGATCACGCCCGATCAACCCGCCCATATCCGGCAATACGTTCGGCTTGTAGGGGGTGCATAGGTGCCGTTATGAGCGGTGTGAAGATGCCGGGAGACCTAGGGTGGCATTCATGGAGACTGGGGCTTGAGCAGCGGTTGGCGGTGGACCAATTTCCCTCTGCCTGAGGCACACCTAGTACTCATCGTGACTGGCGTAGCCCTTGGTCTTGTCAAGCCCTTCGCCCTTGGCCTGAGTAGCCCCGCTGCGTCGATTCTTGGAACCGCACTTGTGCTCCTGGGGATAGCTCTCATGATCTGGGCAACTAGGACAGCGGGTCGGGTGAAGCTTGCAGACGATGTTCAACTGATCATGGTCGGCCCATATCGGCTATCCCGTCATCCCATGTACCTCGCATGGACGTTCCTCTACCTCGGTCTCCTGCTACTCCTCGACTCAGGATGGCTTGTCGTCCTCATCCCGATTCTGGCACTGTGGGTTCACTGGGAGTCTGGCAAGGAAGAACACCGACTCATCGAATCCTTCGGCTCGGCGTATGTGCAGTATCAGGAAAAGGTCCGTCGCTACCTGTAGCCACCAGCCACGCCATATGTACCGTTGTGGGCGGCTCCGGCGAGTTAGCCGTCTTTGGTTACACGGCTCAAAATATCGGCAAAGTCCACAACGGGACGAGTCTCGGCCCAACCAATATCGATCACTGGGGCGAGTGCCTCTTCAATCTCAACGGCCGAAGATGCATCCAGCACCAGAAATGTGGTGTGG
>QMQC01000295.1 GCA_003648875.1 Actinomycetota bacterium | reverse complement strand
TGCCTCTTCCTTGTACTGCGGTGACACTGCCTCGATGAGATCGTCGCCCCATGTCTCACCCTCGGCGAGCCTCCGCCTGACATCAACGAAGTCGACCTCCCTCCCGACCTCTCGGGAACCCCGGTGGAAGGCCTGGAAGCCGGCTTTGGCCTCTGTCATCATGTTGAGCGAGAGCCATGCCCTGTTCGATTCCTTGTTCATGTCCCAATGCTCGAGCTTCTTCTTGCGAACAGACTCTGTTGTCTTGAGCGTGCAATCAGGCATCGTGTACAAGATCTTTGTGAGCATCGCATCCACACCGGCGTCGAGCATCGAGAAGTCCATGGTCCCCGACTTCAGAACGGTCTTACCGGCGACAAGGTCCTCTCCCTCCTTCGGCTTTCCATGCACGATCTTGCCCCACTCGTCCAGATAGCGGTCCGTGACGACAAGAGGATTGGGAACGAAGTCTCCGTCAACCTTCAGCACGGGGAAGATGTCGTTGACGAGACCGAGACGCAGTGCCTCATGGGCGCTCCACGGGTCGCAGAGGACACAGCTTGCCATTGCTTCACCCCAGCCAACGTACAGGTGGAGGAAGTCGGTGGAGCCCCCATCCGGTGCAGAGCCGTGTTTCGGTCCAGCCTGGCCGAACCTGGCGAGGTCGGATGCAAGCGTGAAGTCACATGCCATCCCGATCTCCTGGCCGCCGCCGATGCGCATCCCGTTGACCCTGTTGATCACGGGTTTGTCACACGAGAGAATTCCAGAAACCATGTCGTTGAAGAGACGCATGTACTGGCGATACTCGCCCGGCCTGCCCGCGTAGTACTCCGAGTACTCCTCGGTGTTTCCACCGGTGCAGAACGACCGATCACCTGTTCCGGTGAAGACAACGGCCACACATGCGCGATCAACCGATGCGCGACGGAAGGCGAGGATCACCTCTTTGACGGACGCGGTCGTATAGGAGTTGAGCTGTTGTGGATTGTTCAGCGTGATCCACACGGTGTGCAGCCCCTGAACGGCTTCACCGGTGTTGTCGAGGATGCGGCGTTCGTCGTAGAGGATCTCCACAAACTCGTGGTCAGGGGCAAGATCGTGGTTTACAAACTCCATGGTGCTTCACCTTTCATGGGATGAGGATCGTTCGTCTGGCGTCGCTGCGCCCGTGTGCTTCTTCGAGAACCTGTTCTATGTCGGCCATCGGGATCTTGCGTATGAAGGGCGCAAGATCAACTCTTCCTGAAGTGACCAGTGCAATGGCCTCGGAATATCGCTCCGGTGGGCAACCCCAGCTTCCGAAAGCCGTGGCATCAAATGCCATGAGGTTCGAAAGCCTGATGGACACCTTGTCCATGGTGAATCCAACCACGGCAAGGGTCGCCGCTGGGCCGAGCATGCCGTAGGCAGTTTCCTGGCCAGCAGCCGTTCCGGAGCATTCGAAGATCTTCCAGCCGGTGCGAGACATGCCGAAGGATTTTGCGTGCTCACGAACCTTGTCACGAACATCGCGTGGTGAGAGGTCTCTCGCGTTGACCGTCGCGGCTGCGCCGTGTTCACGAAGGAGGGCGAGTCGATCACCATCGATGTCGACGGCAACCACGGTGGCCCCGCTCGCGGCAGCGATCTGCACGGCGTAGGTACCGACACCACCGGCTCCGATGACAACGGCAAAGTCTCCGTCAGACACTTTGGCGCGTCTGACGGCCTGGAGCGGTGTGGTCACCGCATCGGCGATAACGGACATGTCTGCGAGTTCGTAGCGATCAGGCAGGTTCTCGATATTGGATAGCCCTGTGATCGGCACGGTCAAATGAGTGGCGAAGCCACCGTCGAGATCGTTTCCGGGCATCTTCTGACGGGCACATACGTTGCCTCTGCCCGAGTTGCAGAGATCGCAATCGCCACAAGGGATGACCGCGGGAACGAGAACATCTCTCCCCACCCATGCTTCGGCGCCCTCGCCTGCCTCGGTGACCCGACCGCTGATCTCATGGCCAAGTACGAGGGGGAGCTGTGCGCGTGTCTTCACCGTGCCGTCGAGGAACCCGAAGTCGGTGTGGCACAGACCACACCCGGCGACCTCGATGAGAACCTCACCAGCCTCAGGCGGCCGTCCGGCAGAATCGACGAGCTCGAGCGGTTTACCCGGCTCGATCAGACGCCATGCGTATCTGTCACTGTGCTGTTCCATCGATGCTCCTATTGCAGATACTGGTCAGGCATTGTTGTCTGCCAGGTCGTTGAGCGCTCTTGCGGTGTACACAGCGATCATCCATTTGCGGTATCGCGAACCCATGTCGGTGTTGTCCTGTGGACGGAATGGCTGGGATGTGAGCTTCGCAGTCTCTTCGATCACCTGCGGGTTCAATTCCTTGCCGGCAAGGTACGACTCGGCATCTGTCGCCCGAAGAGGTGCGGGTGCAATACCACCGACCACGATGCGAGCAGCGACACACAGGCCACCCTCATCGAATTCGATCGCACAGGCAATACCGAGCAAGGGGAAGTCGATCGATCCGCGTCTTCGAAGCTTCTGATACGTTGCCCTCCCTGCCAGAGGAGGGAGAACGAGTTCGACGAGAATCTCATCCGGCTGTTTGTCGAGGTAGCTGATGCCATCGTCTCTATACAGTCTCTCTGCTGGAACGACTCGGTTCCCCCTTGTGCTCGTGAGCTTGACCGATCCGTCGAGTGCGATGGCGACCGGGGCGAGATCGGTTGAACTGATCGCCCAGCACCGGTCGCCTCGGGGAGCGACCCAGCAGGTGTCGCCGCCGTCCTTCAGACAATGGCCGCTCGCCTCTCTCCAGTTTGCGGACATGTCTATGTAGTTGCATCTCGTATCGAGGCAGAGATTGCCTCCCAGGGTTGCAGTGTTGCGGATCTGTGGGGATGCAATGGCCAAGGCAGCGTCGGAAACGACGGAAGGCACGAGTGGGGGGGCGGCTATGTCGCTGGGGATGGTAGAGGCACCGATGATGCAGTTGCGCCCTGCGTCGATTCG
>QMQC01000294.1 GCA_003648875.1 Actinomycetota bacterium | reverse complement strand
TTGGCAGTGATCGTTCTCACACTGCTCGCGATCGGACTAGGTGTGTGGGCGATCAGCGAGGCAACATCGGCCGATGAAGTGGCAACGGTCCCCAACGAGGTCGCGGAACTCATCGACGATTGGAACGCGGCGAACGATCGCGGTGATGGATCCGTTGTGGATCTGTACATCCTCGCTGGCTACCACCTCAACGGTACTCAGCGGTTCACCGGTGAGGAGATCGCGTCACACCTGGCACAACCGGGATGGACTTCGGAGTGGATCACAGAGCCATACCTCATCGTCGACGAAGGCGACGGTAGGTATGTCGTGACGCGAGGAATACGAAACTCTGCCGGAGGCGCTTCGTTCGCATCGGCGCTCACATTTGAGATCGTGACGACGCCGAGTGATGAACTGAAGTTCGCACAGACGGCCTGGTCGTCCGTAAGCCAACCCTGAGACAAGCAATAGCAGCACGCTGAAGGGAACTCCGTCCGTCGGCGCCCCCTTCAGCGCCATGCCGGGTCTACGGTTCGCACATGAACCCGTTCAGATCCCGGTTGTTGCGAACGATCATCCTGTTCATGTTCGGTGTTGTTGTGAGCATCGCGGTTGCGGTATTGCTTGCACCTGTCTGGCCGGGTTTCTGTGGCGAGGCAACCGTTGGTGCACCCTGTGATGATGTGGCAGTTCAGACGATGGCTCGTTACCTCATGGTTGGACTCGGGTTCTTGACGATGATCATCGGGCCTATCGCTGGCTCGTTTCTCGACCTCGTGATCAATGGAGCCAAATGGGAGACGCCGCGCGGAGCCGAGTCTGTCATCACCAACATGCCGATCCTCGTCGGTGCGATCTATCTGTTCTTGGGAGTGCTGGTAGTCGCCACAGCTTGAGGTGAGGCTCTTGGTTTGCGCACCGCTCAGGCGACGATGGTCTCGGTATCGGGTTGCTGAATGACGAATGCAATCACGAGCGAAGAGCGAGAAGGCCAGAAGCGAAGCGTATCTGCTGCCGTGGCGTTGGCATATGTTCTGAACTCCGACCACGACATCATCTTCTGAGGAGTAACGACAAGATTGAGCGTGGGACGCGGGATGAGGTTCACTCCTTCGAGATCGAAGCCCTCCATCTCGACGACACCGAGGTCGAGCTCCTCACATTTCTCGATGAACGCTTCCGCGTCGCCCCGTCTGAAGAACCCTTCACCGTCATCGGTGCGATAGGCGGCCTTCTCATCGAACTCGGCCAACAGGATCGCGGTTGCCGGATGCAGATCGTCTGGTTCATCGGCTGCCGCCGCCACAGCTTCACGCAATTCGTTCATGTCTTCATCGAATGCGTGGGGATCGATGATCTGGACAGCCGTGTCGAGAAGTCGCTGAAGTTCCCTGACATCCAGATCTTGAACGTCGCCATCTCCATCCGGATAGATCTGGAGGACGGGTACCTCCCCATCCCAGAACACCATTCCGATGAATTCGTCCTCTCGCCAGAATTCGACGATCGTGCCGTCAAAGTCGTCGCGCTCTGTCTCGGCCATTCGTATTGGAAGCATGAAAGGACTCTATACAGGAGCAAGTAGCCAGATGCCAGATCGACGCTCAGCTCTTGACTCTCACTCCCTGCCAGAAAGCGACGTAGTTCTTGATATCAGATGCCGCTGGCTTCGGCGACGGGTAATACCAAGCAGCTCCGGCATTCACCTTGCCGTCGACGACCACGTCGTAGTAATCGGCAGTTCCCTTCCACGGGCATACCGATTGCTGGTCAGATACCAGCAGGAAAGCACGATCCACGGTTTCGGGTGGGAAGTAGTGATTGCCCTCGACCATGATCGTGTCTTCGCTCTGCGCGATGACCGTGCCGTTCCAGGTTGCTGTTGCCACGCGTTGTCTCCGATTCGCTCTTCCATGGAACGAGTCGGACGCCCGCCGTATTCCCAAGCAATCTGATCATCCCAGCGCGTAGGATGGAATCCCCACCGTCGGTCGACAGCGAGGAGACCCTATGCCGACGTACCTGACCCTTGCGACCGTCACCGCTTTGGTGGTCGCAGCGTGTTCAGGGACGCCGTCAGATGGGGAATCAGCTGTGACGACGACTCAGACGACCGCCAAGATATCAACGACCACCACTACGGTGACCACGACCGTGCCCACATCGACAACGGCTGCTCCAACGACAACGACATCACGGGAGAGCACTTTGCAGATCACGTCTCCGAGCTTTGAACAGGGCGCAGACATCCCAACAGTCTTCTCCTGTGACGGCGACGACCTTTCGCCGGAGCTGAACATCGAGAACATTCCGGACAACACAGTGACCCTCGCTCTCATCATGGATGATCCGGACGCACCCGGAGGCACCTGGGTTCACTGGGTTGCGTTCGACTTTCCGCCAACCGATGTGATACCCGAAGGCATCCCTCTCCTTGGGATCGGGGGGAACAACTCGTGGGGCACGACCGGATATGGTGGGCCATGCCCCCCATCCGGTACCCACCGTTACTTCTTCAAGCTCTTCGCACTCGACGACGCGCTCGAGCTGCCGGAGGGGTCAACCATCGAGGAAGTGCTCGGTGCAATGGAAGGTCACATCCTTGCCCGCGGCGAACTCATGGGGAGATACACCCGCTGACCCGATCGCCCATCTGCCTACATGACGAAGGGGATGATCCGCCAGGGGACAGAGGTGCGGTACGAGCGGTAGCCATCGACATTGTTCACGAGCATCTCTTCCTCTCTCCCTGTCTTGGCCATGAAGAAGACGAGAAACGTCACAGAGGACAGCAGGACGGCGGGGTTGGTGTATGCGAGACCGACACCGAGGGTGAAGATGACAATGCCCGTGTACATGGGGTGACGCACGAATCTGTATGGGCCGGAATCGACGAGCTGGGCACCTTCGACGGGTCTTGGGAACGGTGATACGTTCCAACCGTGTTGAAGAAGGGACCACACCGACACGGCTGCACCCGAGACGCCGACGACCAAACCGGTGATTTGGGCG
>QMQC01000293.1 GCA_003648875.1 Actinomycetota bacterium | reverse complement strand
ATGCACAACTGAGGCTGCTCGGTCCCGGCACTCCGATTGTTCGGCACTCAAAGCCCGTCCCTGCGACAGACATGCCCGACCACTGGATCCGTTGGGTTGACTATTATGTAGAAGGAGAACTGGGTCCCGAGGTGGTCGCAGTAGGCCGAGACGCAACCGATGAATACTTGGCCACCCAGCATTTGGAGATGAGCGAGGCTCGATTCCGAGAGTTGGCCGACCGCTCCGCAGACGTCGTCTGGCGTTTCTCGCTGGTCCCGGTTCCCCACTTCGACTACATGAGCCCGTCGGTGTTCAACCTGACAGGGTTTACGGCTTCTGAAGTACAGGCGGACTTCACTCTGTTCCTCGACGCACTCGACGAGGACAGCCTGTCGATGATCACCGCCGCCCTGAACGGAGAGAAACTACCCCGGCGCTGTGACATGACGTTTCGTCACGCCGACGGGTCCCATGTGATCGGCGAAGTCCGAATAACTGAGATCGACAATGGTGTGCAGGGAGTACTCCGGGATGTAACCGAGATCCGCTCCCTCCAGGCTGAACTGGTGAACCAGGCTCTGCGAGACCAGTTAACGGGCCTAGCGAACCGTCGGCTCTTCGACGAGATGCTCGACTCTGCGCTCCACCGCACCCTGCGAACAGACGACCCGGTCGCGATCATCTACCTCGACCTCGATGGCTTCAAAACAGTCAACGACACCCACGGCCACACCGCCGGCGACGGAGTGCTGCGAGAAGTTGCCAGACGTCTACAGGCCGCGGTCCGAGACGGAGACCTGGTAGCACGTGTCGGCGGCGACGAGTTCCTGATACTGCTCGAACTGCTACCGACCGGCGACGAGAGCCTGGTCAAACGCATCAAGACGACGATGGCCCGTCCCATAGGAATCGGCGATGAGAATACCGTGACCATCAGCGCCAGTGTCGGGATCGCCGACACTGGCTCGGTAGGGCGAGACCCCACGGTGCTGATCGAAGCGGCTGACGCCAACATGTACGCCGACAAGCAAAGGCTGCAACGGCCCCGAAAGCACACGATGACCGGTCCTCTGGTCGCCAGAACGGCCGTGCGGGTACCGGAAACTCCGTCGTGGCTGGTTAGACAGCGTTTCGGTACTCGTTGATGAGGCCGTCGCATCGGGTGGTTCGGACTACTCGAAGCGGTTGTGGAGCGACTCTTGCGGCTGTCTTGGCGTGACTTGTCGTGGGTGGAGCTGATGGGAATCGAACCCACGACATCCTGCTTGCAAAGCAGGTGCGCAGCGTCCGCACACGTCCGTCCCCGTTGGCACCCACTTTGGCACCCACCGGGCAGGGCCACATCCTGAAGGGCGGACTACGAGTCACCGCGTGACGTGTCGAACCTGGTATCGCGTAGGAGGGATGCCGTGAGCGATATCGAGTGCCCTCCGTCGGAAACCGCCTGGCTGGATGCCCAGCGCAACCCGCTCGTCATTGCCGGATATGGGCGGGGTCTGTCGTGGGAGCGTGCTGTCTCGGCTGCGGACCTACGCGGACTCGACCAAGGGTCTGATTTGGGGGGCCATTCGTTCAACTGTTTCGTCATCGAACGGTGCCGCCGTCTCGATAACGAAGGTAGTGACACCGATACGTTTCCATTCGATCATCAATTCCGTGAGGCGTTCCGGTGTGGTCAAAAAGATGGCCTGATCATCCCAAATGCGGTCATCGGGGTCATCCCAGGCGCTGTCATCGAGCTGGTTCGCTTTCCTCTGGGTACGAAAGAAGGCCCAGGCTTCGGCTTCGGTGTCGCGAACGACTGGGTTAATGATGGCCGACCGTTCGATGTCGGCGGGGTCGCGTCCGACCTCTTCGCATCGTTGCTCGAACACCTGGTGTTTCTGACGCATCCGATCAAGGTCTCTTTGCACCGGCCAATCCCATATGTCGGCATATCGGGCCACGGTCCGCAGCGTCTTTCGCTCTCCGCCACCACCGATGAGGATCGGCAATCGCTCCTGTAAGGGTGACGGGTGTAGGCGCGCACCGTCCAGGGAATAGTGACCACCCTGCAGAGAGGTCGCTACACCACCGTCAAGCAGGGTGCGTAGAACACTCGCTGACTCGTCGAGCCACCCAAGCCGATCGCCCCATCCCGTACCGAAATCGATCCCAAACGCTGCGTGCTCCGGTTCGAACCATCCCGCCCCAAGACCCAGAATCGCTCGGCCTCCAGACACGTGATCAAGAGTGGTCACCTTCTTCGCCAACAATCCCGGATTGCAGAACGTGTTCGCACCGACGAGAACTCCAAGGGACACTCGCGACGTGACCTGTGACCATGCCGCTAACAGCGTGTAGGCATCAAATGTGTCTTGGTCGGGAGGACCCATGACCGCAAACGCATGCTCCCATGTCCACAACGAGTCATAGCCAAGCGCCTCGGCGCGTACGGCAGCATCACGCGCCTCAGGCCAGGAGAACACCTGATTCCACAACTGCAGGCCAAACTTGACTGCCACGCCCCGACTCTAGACGACGCTCCTAGTGGCCATCAGCCGCCGCCCATATCGGCACATCTGATCGGCCTACGCAGCTCAGGGACCGAGCTTCGACAGAGCCGCCCATACCGCTCGTGGGCGGCCTCGATGGCTCCCGTTTTGGCTCCCTGCCCCGTGACGTAGGCCAGGAATCGCTGTCATTTCAGTGGAGCTGATGGGAATCGAACCCACGACATCCTGCTTGCAAAGCAGGTGCGGGGTGTCCGTACACGTCCGCAGATGTCGTAGACGTCCGGTACTTCAAGGGTCTCTGTCCGTAGACGTCCGTAGTTGTCCATAGCCGTCCGTCCCGTTGGCTCCCCAGCGGGTAGTCGAGCACCACACGTCGCGGGTGCGTTGTAGTACCAGTTGGCAGGCTCACCGATCACGTTGAGCAAAGCCCACGGGACTGCCTATGAACGTTGTCGGCAAGAACGCGTCGCGGATTCGGGCGGCTTCATGCATCGTATAGGTGTGACCACCCTCACGAGGTCGGACGTGTATGAGAAGTATGCGGATCAGTT
>QMQC01000292.1 GCA_003648875.1 Actinomycetota bacterium | reverse complement strand
TGAGATCAGTCCTCACGATCCATCAGAACTGGTTCTACGTCGCGATCGCGACGACGGGAATCGTCGGCCTGTGGGGACTCGGCCTGGCGATCATGAAACGCACCCCACCGAGGGCCTTCGAGTGGGCTCGAGGTGTGGCGATCGGTGCGATGCTGATCCAGGTAGCGGCGGGGGTCTATCTCTTCAGCAACGATGTGAAGCCTGGTAATGCATTCCACGTCTTCTATGGCGTGGTGATCGTCGTGGTTCTCACCCTTGCCTACGTCTACCGTGCAACGATGGCGCGAAGGCCAGCCTTGACGTACGGGATCCTATTGCTCTTCGTCATGGGGTTGGGACTTCGCGCATGGGCGAATGTCGTCTGACGACTCCGTCTAATCTCTTACCCTGACACCGAAAGGGATTCGATGCTGCAAGGCAAGCGTCTATTGATCACGGGCGTTCTCACGAACGATTCGATCGCATGGCACACGGCACGCGTCGCACAGGAGCAGGGTGCGCAGGTTGTGTTGACGGGGTTCGGCCGTGGCCTCTCCCTGACGAAGCGGTCCGCAAGACGCCTCCCGAACGAGGCCGATGTTCTCGAACTCGACATAAACGATGCGGACCACATGGATGCACTCGTCTCGGATATCCATTCGAAATGGGGGAGCCTTGACGGTGCCCTGCATGCAATTGCGTACGCACCCGATGATGCGCTCGGAGGCTCGTTCCTCGAAACTCCTGCCGAATCTGCTTCAACGGCGTTCATCACTTCTGCCTTCTCCTACAAGACGCTCACGGTTGGTCTCCGCCCGTTGTTCAACGACGCTGGCGGTGGGGCCGTCGTGGGCCTCGACTTCGACAACACGACAGCTTGGCCGTCATACGACTGGATGGGAGTTTCGAAGTCCGCCCTGCAGTCCGTGAATCGCTATCTGGCCAGATATCTCGGCCCGGAAAACATCCGAGCCAATCTGGTTGCGGCCGGACCGTTGGCAACCATCGCAGCGAAATCCGTACCTGGTTTCGTCCAGTACGAGGGGCTCTGGGAGACGCGTGCACCGTTGGGATGGGATACTTCGAATCCTGAACCGGTCGCAAACATGGCATGTGTATTGCTCTCGGACTTCGCTTCTTCAACGACGGGCGAGATCATTCACGTGGATGGCGGATTCCACGCTGTCGCGGCCGGGATCACGGAGGGTCTGTAGCCTCGCTCGTCGGAATCGAAACGGTGAACGTGGCCCCTCCGCCTAGGGTTGGTTCGTACCAGACGCGCCCGCCCATTGCTTCGACCAGACCCTTGACGATCGACAGACCCAGACCGGCACCGCCCTTTGATCTCGTCGCGTGCGGTTGGAGTTGGGTGAATCGCTCGAAGATCACGTCGTGCTGCTCATATGGGATTCCGGGTCCGTGATCCTTCACCGAAAGGTGTACGCCGTCGCGTCCATTCAACGTGGATACCTCGATCGATCCGTCTCCGCCATACTTGATAGCGTTCTCGACAAGATTCGTGACGACTCTGGCGAGATGATCTGGGTCTGCCCGAACAACCTTCACATCGGGCGAAGGCGCGTGTGCCACACGCTCCCCGTCCGGGAGGGATGCGATGAGATCGACGAGGAACGCTCCAAGTTCTATCTCCTCAGGTCTGACCGGTAGTGATTCGGCCTCGATCCGCGACATGACCAGGAGATCCTCGATGAGCGTCCTGAGCCGGTTCGCCTGGTTTGCGGCCATTTCGATCAGCTGCTGGGCCCTTGGGTCCTCAGGGAGAAGCTCGGGTCGCTGCAACGTGCCGATCGCGCCGATGATCGACGTGAGCGGGGTTCTCAACTCATGGGACACGACTGAAACGAAGTCGGTCTTGAGTTGGGCGAGCTCGGACATTCGTTCACCCGTTGTCCTGACTTCCTCAAAGCGAGCCATCTGGTTCAGAACGAGGGCTGCGGGGGCAGCCACCGATTCGAGGGTGTCGATGTCGTCTTCGGTGAAATCCGTCGCCTTGTCGCCGACGAGAAGTACACCAATGGTCCGGTTCTCGACCCGCATCGCCACCACAGCGACGCGTTCTGCCTCGAGTTCGGTTGCGAGCCGATCATGGGCAGCCCCATCGGCAAGGTCATTGATGACGGTGGCGTCGCCGCTCATGAACACACGCTGGGAGACCCCTGGTTCGTCCAATCCGAGCGAGAGCTCATCCGCAGGGACCGTGTGACCGGCTACCCAGATCGGAGACATCAATTCGAGCCGCTCAGCCTCTGCGTCGTAGAGCAGGACGAGACCGATGCGAGCGTTGACGGATTCAGCGACGCGACCGATCAACTCAGGTAGGACCTCGTTGAGCTTGGAACCCGAACCGATCGTTCGAGAAACCTCGTACAGGTGACTCAGCTCCTGTTCCTGGCGGGCTAGCTCGACACCTTGGAATGACACAGATTGATATGCGGCATCGGTTGCTTCGAGTTGAGTCCTGATGCCAATTGAGATGAGGAGCACGAATACGACCGCCCCGACGAATGGGAGCAGCAACCCTGCGAACGTTGCGAAATCGATATCGCCCGCGCCATAGATCGCTGCACCGAACGCGATACACGCGGCGGTCCCGAGCGTGATCGTGGGCCGCGAGGTGCCGATGCCGAGGCCGATGACCTCGATACCCGCGACGTCGAAGTCGAGACCGGCGGCAGCGATGACTGCTTCCGCGTGACCAGCAGCCACGTAGATCTTGTCGCCGTTGCTGGCGGTACACTTGCCGACCGCAGCGTCGAGCGTCGCAAGGGGCTTGTCCCATGAGTCGCCAGCGTTGTTGTCGGTGGCGTTGGCTGCTCCGCTGTCAACGTAGAAGACGTTGCCAGAGGTGCGGCCCATCGCGTCGAGTTCGCGCTGCATCCCGCGCGTGTAGGTCATGTTGAGACCGGGGTTACGAGACATGGGAGTTCTCCAGAAATCGGTGGTGACGGTACGGGGGGTCGCCAACAAGGCGCGGACCCGATCGTCCGGGGGTCAGGTGATCCGTGAGAAGTCCGGGGCCCCGAAGGGCCCCAGACCCGGTA
>QMQC01000291.1 GCA_003648875.1 Actinomycetota bacterium | reverse complement strand
TCTTCGTAGCCTGGAGCGTCGACGAAGAAGTTCGCGATGAACGAACCCTGCTTCAGCATGAGACAGCCAGGTTCTGGCTTCTGGAACAACGGAATCGTTGCATCAGCGAAATAGACGCCGGCGACGTTCTCAGCTCCCACGAAGACGAAGCCCGCAGCGAAGAACAGCTCACCGAACTTGTCGAATGCCGAGACGATCGCAGGATCGTTGAATGGGATGTCGTGGTTGAACCAGTCGGCGTACGTCTGTCCACCGGACTCACGGACCACGATGTCCTCGAGCCAGTCTGTGCCGGCCCAGCCTGTGGCGCCGCCACTCTCGAAGCCGAAGCACCAAGGTGTCATGCCATCGTCAACAATCTGCTGTGACAAGGCGATCATGTCGTCCCATGTCTCAGGAATCTCGTATCCGTTCGCTGTGAACGTCGGCTCGTGATAGAACACGATCGACTTGAAGTTCGGGAACCACGGAACGCCGTAGTGCTCTCCGTCGTCACACAGGCCGAGGTCCATCCAGAACTTGGAGTGGTTTGCTTCCATCTGTGCAATGTCGAAGCCCATGTCCTCAAGCGACACAAGCGCACCCTCATCGGCGAACGGGCAGATCGACGCTGGCTGTGGAGTGAACGCAACCGCCGGTGGATCGCCACCGTCGACGCGAATGCGGAGCGGTGCTTCGAAGTCATCCGAGCCGGTGTAAACGACGTTCGATCCCGTCTCGGAGTTGTAGGCGTCGAGGAACCCCTCAAGTGCCTGTCCTTCAACTCCCGTGGGTGCACCAAACAGCGTGAAATCCGCGGCCGCGACCTCTTCGCCTCCGCCGGCGGCGTCGGTCGTGTCCGTGGAATCGGAGCTACAAGCTGCAGATACGAGAGCGAACACGAAAAGTATCATTGCCCATCTGAATCGTTTCATCTGTTTCCTCCTAGTCGACCGCGACCGACTGTCCTAGGTCGGTCAGAACCAATCTATGCGCCACTCCGAAACGGTGCAAGTCGGCGGAGGCCCCGATGAAGTCCCTGCGGGCTTCTATCCCGGATCAGCTCCAGTGCTGGACCCTGCCATCGACCGCTGTGTACCAGTCGGCCATCATCGTGACCATCGGATTCGGCTCACCTTCGTAGTCGGCCCAGAGAAGCGGCTTCTCGACCCAAATCTTGACCGCCGTTCGTCTGAAGGCGCTCTCCCCTGGCGCGAGCGAATGCTCCGTACCCACAATGGCAACAGGGACAAGGGGTGCACTCGTCATTTTTGCGAGCCATGCCGCGCCCCTCTTCGGCACGCCCTCCCCCCACCGTCCAACACGCCGTCCCTCGGGAAGGACACCGGAGACCCCGCCACGTGCCATCACAAAGGGCGAACCCCCGAAGGTGACACTTGAAGACGGCCTGATGTCCGTGGCCGTTGGTGTCGCAGCGCACCGATCCATCGATGAAGAGCGGCCCGTGTTGATGTCAGAACTCATTCCATAGAGCCCGACGTACGGGCGAAATAGTGACAGCACACGCGCGGCGATTTCGACCCGATGCCCGACGGAAGCGCCTGTCGTGTCAGCGGTTCCAGTGACGCACCCGGTCATCGACCACCGCGTACCAATCGTCCATCATCGAACCGATGGGGTCGGCGTCGTTCTCATAGGCATCCCACCAGATCGGTTCCTCGATCCAGATCTTCACCGCCGTACGCCTGAACGCTCGTTCGCCCGGAGCAAGGCTGTGTTGGGTCCCAACGATCGCCACAGGTACGAGCGGTGCACCGGTCATCCAGGCAAGCCAGGCCGCTCCGCGCTTCGGCGGATCCTCTCCCCACCGATCAACCCTCCGTCCCTCAGGGAACAGACACAGGGCACCGCCAACCTTGAGATGATCGATCGATTCGCGCATGGCCCTGATCGGATACCCATCCCTGTCGAGTGAGATGGTCCCGAAGAACTGCAGGAGGCCCGCGAAGACCCTCGACTCGGCAAAGAGGTCGTCCAGGGCAAGGAATCGAAGGTAACGATCGAGATTCACCGCGATCACGGGTGGGTCGAGATGGGAGAAGTGGTTCGCTGCGATCACCACCGGTCCGTCGCGGGGAAGATTCTCCGCCCCGTTCACCTCCAGATCGAAGAACGCCCTCGTGACGACCCGGTTCGGCAGACGTAGAAGTCTGATGAGAGTTCGTGGCGCTGCTGCAATGAGATCAGGCATCGGTGCCGAGGTCAAGGAACAGGGCAGCGAGTGCGAGACCCGGACGCTGGTTGGCTTGGAGCGAATCGATCGTGTCGAGCACCCGCGAGGCGTTCTGAACCGCTGTCTCCGTTGTGACCCGTGTCAAGGAAGACACGGGGATGTCCGTGTTCTGTACCGTTGCGCCGAGCTGCGCACTCGCCGTATCACGGTAGAAGGTCGCGAGCAGCTCGAGACCAGTGACGTAGAGGGCGTCCGTTGCTCTCGCGAGCTCGCGCTGCTGACGCTCCGTCACGGTCTTCGGGATGTCCCCTTCGGGGTGATCCCTCTCGAGTTCCGCTTCCTGGCGTCTTCTGACAGCCGTGAGGAGTGGCTCGGTCGCTTCCATGACCTCGGCCGCCACCCGGTAGGCATCACCGGGATGATCGGTGAGCCTTTCAGGCACCGATAGCCATGTGTCCCTGAATGACGCCACTCGCGGTTCGCGAGCCAGGGCAACGGCCAGTCCCGGCCGACCGCCAGAGATCCGTGCTGCTCGTGTCGCATCGTCAGGATCGATGCCCCGCTCAACAAGGCCTGTCGCTATGTCTTGCTCCGGCACGCGTCCAAACACGATGGAGCGACACCTGCTTGCAATGGTCAGTGGCAGATCGTCCTCAGACTCGGCAACGAGCACAAACGTGGTCGTGGCGATCGGCTCCTCGATCGATTTCAGAAGGGCCTTGGCGGCCTCGTCGTTGAGCATCGACGCCTCCTCGAAGAGGGACACCTTTCGTCCAGCCTCGAGTGGAGATCGCACTGCGGCAGAGACAACGCCCCGGGCTTGATCGACCGGGGTCGACGACCGTCCCTCCGGGGCGATCAGCAGGGGATCAGGGCGGGATCCGGCATTCCAGCCGCG
>QMQC01000290.1 GCA_003648875.1 Actinomycetota bacterium | reverse complement strand
TTTTCGTTGGCCATCTCGGGTGAGATCTCGAGGCTCACATAGCCATCCTCACCGATGGAGGAGAAGTACACAGATCCAAGGATGTCCGCAGCAGACTGAATATCAGAGATCGCAAGAGCCTCGAAGATCGAGGCAGCGTCCCCGTCTCCGAACTGTGCGATGTCATCGTCGTAGAGATTCGAGTCCGCAATCGCTTTCTCAAAGATGGAGGGGTTACTTGTCACCCCGCGGATCCCTGAGGCCACCAGTTCTCTCAAACCACCTCCCGTGAGCATGTCCCTTCGGATGAAGTCGTACCAAATGGACTGCCCAGCCCCGAGTAGCTCGTGAAGTTTCGTCAAGTTGTATCTCGCCTACCGCTGTTGTGTGTTCTGTGGTCTGTACTTCGACTGGCAAGCCCATCGATTGTGGCTTGCACATGCTCCCTCATGTCGTTGCGACCGAGAGCTGCACGGATCGTTGCGTCGACGAATCCGGACTTCGATCCGCAGTCGAATCGTTCACCGGTTGTCCGAACTGCGTGGAAGGGTAGCTCGCCAATGGAGGCCAGCAGCGCGTCGGTCAGCTGGATCTCCCCGCCAGCCCCTGTCTCAGTTGACTCGAGTGTCGTCATGATGGATGGATCCAGGATGTACCTCCCAATGGCGGCAAGATTCGATGGTGCCGTTCCCTGGACAGGCTTCTCGACGATATCGGTGACCTCGATCGCGTCGTTCGTCGTGGTGCCGGTCGAGATGATCCCGTATCGGCTGGTCTCGTCCTCAGCGACTTCGTCGACGAGGATGACGTTCCCGCCGTGGATGGCATGCACCTCGAGCATCGTTGTGAGATCAGGTGTGTCCGACAGAATCAACTCGTCGGCGAGCAGGACTGCAAAGGGCCTGTCACCGATCGCGTTTCGAGCGCACCACACTGCGTGGCCAAGACCGAGTGGGTCGATCTGACGCACATAGGTCACCTGGCCGGGTGCGTGTCTCAAACCCGCAAGTGACGCCGCGATCGCCGTTTGTCCGTTCGCGTTCAGCGTGGCTTCGAGTTCGAAGCTGACGTCGAAATAGTCTTCGAGCGCATTGTTGCCTCTGCCCGTCACGAACACGAAGTTCTCGATGCCTGCAGCGATAGCTTCGTCGACGGCGTATTGGATCAGCGGGCGATCAACGATCGGTAACAGGACCTTCGGCATGGCCTTGGTCGCCGGCAGAAATCTGGTTCCGAAGCCGGCAACCGGAAATACCGCTGTCCTGACACCGGTCATGGTGATGCAACGACCTTGGTGATTCGTTCAGCGTGTCCCTTTGCCTTCACGCTGTAGAAGGCATGTTCGATCCTCCCGGACTCGTCGATGAGGAACGTTGAGCGGATGATGCCCATGTACTCCTTGCCGTAGTTCTTCTTGAGGCCGTATGCACCGAATGCCGTCGCGATCGTGTGGTCCGTATCCGAAAGGAGATCGAAGGGCAGGTTGTACTCATCCTTGAATTTGGCGAGTTTCTCCGGCTTGTCTGGCGAGACTCCGAGAATCTCGTAGCCATTGCTTGTGAAGAATTCATGGCGGTCCCTGAAGTCGCAGGACTCGGTCGTGCACCCGGGCGTGAATGCTCTCGGGTAGAAGTAGATTGCGATTTTCTTGCCGGCGAAGTCCTCTTCGGACCGAATAGTGCCGCTTTGATTCGGTGCTGAGAAGGGAGGTGCCTTGTCTCCGGGTTCGAGTGCCATGTTCTCCTCTTTTGCGCTCGACTCAGCGTAACGGATTCGGATCGCTCGCTGGCGCTCGCTTACGGGGCGGTCGCTGCGCTCCCTTTCCGCAGTCCGCAGTCCGCAGTCCGGTGAAGCGGTCGCCGGATGCCGGCTGACGGATTGCGGACTGCCGGTTGCCGGCTGACGGTTGCCGGCTGACGGATTGCGGTTGCCGGACTGCCGGTTGGCGGTTGGCGGACTGCCGGTTGGCGGACTGCCGGTTGCCGGATGCCGGATGCCGGATAGCGGTCTACGCCTCACTTCGCAACCGAAGTTGCCCACAGGCCGCGTCTATGTCCTTTCCGCGGGTGTCTCTCAGCGTCACGTTCGCTCCCTCGCGTTTCAGGGTTCCGATGAATCTGCGAATGTGATCGTGTGAAGGCGGAACGTCGTTGCTCAGTGGGGTCGGATTGAGGGGGATGACATTGACATGGGCATGGATCTGTCTCGCCACCCGTGCCAGACCGATCGCCTCTTCATCGGAGTCGTTCTCGCCTGCTATCAAAGTCCATTCAAGCGAAACTCTGCGACCCTTGGTCTCGTAGTAGTCCTTCGCAGCGTCAATGACGTCAGCGATGGGGTATCGGTCATTGATGGGTACGAGTTTCGACCGTTCTGATGGGATCGTTGAGTGCAGGCTGACCGCAAGATTGACAGGCCATGGCTCTTCGATCAGCCTGCGCATGCCTGGCACGAATCCAACCGTTGACACCGTGATCGATCGAGCCGACATACCCATCGTCTCTGTCATGCGCCGGATCGATTCGATTGTATTTCCATAGTTGGCAAGCGGTTCCCCCATTCCCATGAATACAACGTTGGTGACCCTCTCTGGACTGCGCGGGAGCGGCGTCTCAGCGAGGAATGCGTTGGCGTATGCCACCTGGGCCACGATCTCGCCGGCATCGAGATGCCGATCGAATCCGAATTGCCCCGTTGCACAGAAACTGCACCCCATTGCGCAGCCAACTTGTGACGAGATGCAGAGCGTCGTGCGTGTCGCGTAACCCATGAGCACTGCCTCGATGGGTGACCCGTCCGTACAGCGGAACAGCCACTTCTTCGTTCGGCCACTGTCTGCGGACTGCTCGATATCGAGGGAGAACGGCCAGTGTTCGGATCCGATCTTCTCGCGCATCGAGAGAGGGAGGTTGGTCATTGAGCCGGCTGACAGCACAGGGTGGGTGTAGAGCCACTCCGTGAGTTGATCTGTGCGGTATTTGGGCTCGTCGGGGAACAGCTCTCCGAGACGTCCCGGCTCGGTGAGGTACAGCATGATCGGCCTAATGCTCTGAGTCGTGAAAAGGTCGCGATCCCCGCGAGCCGTCGGCATCCCTGGCA
>QMQC01000289.1 GCA_003648875.1 Actinomycetota bacterium | reverse complement strand
TGGGGACAAGAGACGAGCGTCAGCGAGGATCTAGGGGGGACCGCGAGCCTGCGAGCCCGGCACGCGAGAACCACGAACAGGAAGAACCCTCAAGAGTCCCAGTCCCGCAACGCTCGCAGGCTCGCACTCCCCCCTGCATCGCTCCGCTCTGCCGTCCCCCCCAAAAGGGAGGACATGCCGCAAGACGGGCGCCGGCGAGGATCCAAGGCTGACCGCGAGCCTGCGAGCCCGGCACGCGAGAGCCACAACAGGAATGCTCTCCGCACGACGGGCGTTGGTTGCAACAGGAACCAAGGAGAGTTCATGACAACACAAACCCGGGGGCGCGTTCGCGTCGAGGATGGACAAAAGAGGATCAGGACACAGATCGGTGGAGTAACCGTTGCTGACTCTGCGAACATCAAGATGGTGTGGGAGATCCCTCATTTTCCCACGTACTACTTCCCGCGGGATTCCGTTCGTATGGACCTGTTGTCTGACTCAGGTGAAACGAAGCGGTCCCCCGCAAGAGGCACGGCCAACCTGTTCAACATCACGGTCGGCGACAGGACGGTTGGCCAGGCGGCGAGGATCTGGAACGACGCAAAGATCGAAGAGGTCGAGGGCTATGTGTCATTCGACTGGAAGTCGATGGACGCGTGGTTCGAAGAGGACGAAGAGGTGTACGTCCATGCTCGTGATCCGTACACACGCATCGACATCCTCCAGAGCTCTCGCAGCATTCGCGTCGAGGTCGACGGTGTGACTATCGCCGAATCAGAGAAGCCTCGCTTCCTCTTCGAGACGGGCCTTCCAGTCAGGTACTACCTCCCCAAGACCGACGTGCATTTCGAGTATCTGACCCAAAGCGAAACGACGACATCTTGCCCCTACAAGGGAACGGCCAGATACTGGTCCGTGGGCACGACCGGCGACGACCACGAGGATGTCGTGTGGGGCTATGACACGCCGCTTCGTGAGTCACAAGAGATCGCAGGGTTTGTCTCGTTCTACAACGAGAAACTCGACATCTACGTGGACGGCGTACTTGAAGAGAAGCCCAGGACGAAATTCGGCTGAGGAATTCCAAAGGCAAGACCTCACCTCGAGGTGCAATCGACTGTCGGCTTCTGATTACAATCAAGTCGAATCGACACGAAAGGACCATCCGTGCCCACGTTCCTCAGCGAAGACCACTTCATCCTTGCCCATGAAGGGCTCAACTCCGACCCAGGGTTCCTCAGCGTGATCTCGAATGTGGAGTTGTCCGTTCAGTTCGACGTATCGGGGGCCAATGGGGGGGACGTGTCGTACTACCTCAAGGTCGCAGACGGATCTGCCGAGACACAGCTCGGATCGCTCGATGGTGTGGATGTCACTGTGTCTTCGGACTATGAAACCAGCCAGGCGATCTCGAAGGGTGAACTCAACGTTCAGATGGCCTTCATGACCGGCAAGATCAAGGTTGGGGGCAACATGGCGAAGATCATGATGCACCAAGGGGTCCTCAACGAATACGCCAGAGTGCTGTCCGGTCTGGACATCGAGTACTGATCACAAGTCGGAGCGTTTCGCTCTCAGAGACCAAAAGTCAGAGAGGGCCCCGGCATTTGCCGGAGCCCTCTCTCGTATCACGTATGTCGGTGATTCAGCCTGGCTTCACAGCATCCTTGAATCCCTTGCCGGCCTTGAATGCCGGGACCCTTGTCGCTCCTACGTAGATCGGATCACCGGTCTGTGGGTTCCGAGCCATACGAGCCGCGCGGTTGCGTGCCTCGAACGTACCGAAGCCTGTGATCTGGACCTTGCCGGTCGAAACGACCGCGCCGACGATTACATCGAGCATCTCGTTGACCATCTTGTCAGCCAAAGCCTTCGACTCACCTGAGTTGCGAGCCACGGCTTCGATCAGTTCGCCCTTGTTCATTGGGAAACCTCCTCTGTCCACGACGTTCGTGGATCGAATAACACGGTTGTAACTCTACCCAGTACCCGTTACTTCGGCAACAATAGGCGGTTACCGACTGTCGCACGAACGCGAATTGGGTAGAGTCGTGCCGGAGTCGGAGGCAACCACTTGAAGCGGAACTGGACGAAGATCGCTCTTGCGCTCGGCCCGGCGATCATGGTCGCGTCGGTCGCGTGGGAGTACGCCTCGACTAATCAGGACTACAACTATCTGGTTTAGCCGTGGTCAATCCGAGGTTACGAGACCGTACACGGCTGGATCATCGTTGTCGCCGGAGTCCTGCTCCTCATCGCCGGGTTACTCACGTCGATGGAGCGATCGATGCAGCCCCGAAACTCAGCGCTGATCGTTGGATACGTCATCATCGGTACCACCGGGTTCGCTGCATTCTTTGCCAAGGACCCCGTGACGATCAACTTGGGCACAGTATCGAACGTCATCCTTTCAATCCTTCTTGGGGCCTCCGTATCGCTGGCACTGCGCAGTTTGCTCGGTGAATCCAACAGGTGGTTCAAGAGGGCACTTCTGACGTTCGTGCCTTTGTTCCTTGCATTCTTCTTCCTGTTCGGTGCAACGATCACTGGGAGTCCGATCGAACTGGCGCCGTGGACCCTCGTACTCCTCGTGTTCCTTGCCCTCGGCGCTCTCTCGATCTCGATCAAGCCCATCGATATGGCCGCGAACCGCGTGTTGATAATCGCCACAGTCGTTGGATGGACCGTCATAGTGCTCTCGGCAGGTGCCATCCGTCAGTCGCTGATCAACGTCCAAACGAGTACGGATCAGGGTGACGGCATCATCGGCATTGCCGCCCAATAAAAGGACACCCATGCGGCGGGTGGTTGGTGGCTGGCCGGATTCGGGATATCCGTTATGTTCATTGGTGCCGTTGGGCTCTGGGCAAAGCGAAGAGACATCGTGGCTGCGATAGCCCGTGCCAAGAAGCAGCGAGCCGCTGCGGAGAAGTCGGCAAAAGAGATCTCAGACGCCGCCGAGGCCTACGCCAGAGAACACGAGGGCATCTCAGTCGCTTCCGACGCCTGACTTCCGAATTCCGATTTCCGGCGTCCGACATCCGACTGCGGACTGCGGAGAGCGCAGCGTTCCGAATTCCGACTTCCGACTTCCGACTTCCGACATCC
>QMQC01000288.1 GCA_003648875.1 Actinomycetota bacterium | reverse complement strand
CCGAACGGATCGCCTGCGAAGGAAATCGTCGTGTCCTGCGCTGTGTTCGGGCTCAGGAATCCTCCACCCGGGGCCAGTGGTGTCCTGGTCTCGGCATAGGTAGGACTGCCGATGTACTCCATGGCAGCGACCACCGCAGGACGATCAACCATCATGACCGCAAAGGCTCCTGCACCGAGTACGACCGTGCCGAAATCGTCAGAGATCGTCGGCAGATAGAAGACGTTCACGTCGCCATCAGGTCCGAGAACTGCTTCTGGGTTGGATCCCGCACGCCCTGGATCGAGCCAGAAATTGGCATAGAAGTTCGCCTGTCGGTGCATCATGCACTTGCCTTCGAGCAGTGGAAGACCGGAGTCACCGAAGTCTGTCGAGGCGATGGTTTCACGGCCACCGAAGACGTTGCCTTCTGCTCCCCACAAGTCGTTGATGAAGTTGCCGACTTCAATGACCTTCGGGTCATCGAACGGGATCTCATGGCTGACCCACTGGTCGTAGACCTCTGGACCGTGGAGACGTAGCATGACGTCTTCCATCCAGTCGGTGTATGGCCATCCTGTTGCTCCACCCGAGCCGATTCCGATGCACCACGGGGTGTTTCCGTCGGCTTTCATCGTCTCCATGAGCGCTTCGAGCTCAGCCCAAGTCTCCGGAATGGCGTAGCCGTTCGCAGCGAATGCCGAAGGGTCGTACCACACGAGGCTCTTAAGGTCTGCCTTCTGCGGGATGCCGTAGATCTCTCCCTCGTACGTGACGAGCTCAAGCCAGAACGGGTCGAACATCGTCAGAAGTGACTGAGCCACGCTATCCGGAAGAGGCAGAATGTCGCCTCGAGCCGCCAGATCCTGGATCTTTCCAGGCTGGGCATAGATTGCGATATCCGGTGGGTTACCACCCTGCATTCGTACGTCGTTCAGTTCCTGGAAGCTGCGGTCACCGGTGATGAGTACGGTGTTGCCCGATGCATCCTCGAATGGCTGCATCGCATCCTGGAAGGCCAAGAGCTCAGAGGCCGTCTCAGGCCCAAAGATCTCAATGAACCCGGTGTCTTCACTAGACGCGCCCGGAATTGTCGTCGTCCCATCGGCATCACCACTGTCGTCGTCTGATGAACAGGCCGACACAATGAGTGTGAACGCCAGCAATAGAACTACGAGACTGTGGAATCTCTTCATTCTGAAGTCCTTCTCTCGTTCGAGTATTGGATGGCAGTTAACTGCCATGCGAACCAACGTTAGCACCTCTACACTCCCCCAGGTCAATTGCTAATACGAATTAGAATTCATGGATTCCCGTCACCCATCGATGAGCGATGTTGCCCATGAGGCGAACGTCTCACAAGCGACGGTTTCCCTCGTCCTCAACGACGTCGACGGGTCCGGAATCTCGCAATCCACCAAGGACAGGGTCCGTGTCGTAGCTGCGAGGATGGGCTATCGACCCAACGCGGTGGCGAGGAGCCTCAAGCTCCAACGGTCGGACACGATCGGATTCGTCTCCGACCAGATCACGACGACTCCCTATGCATTTGGCCTCGTGCAGGGTGCCCACGACGCCGTGCGGAGTTTCGGCAGGCACCTGCTGATATCCAACGTGGAGCACCCGGGCGATGTGCCGCGCAAGGTGGCTGAAGAGATGGCAGTGGTCGAGCTGCTCGAGCGGCGCGTTGACGGGATCATATTCGCATCCAGGTTCCACAGGACTCTCGACGTCCCGTCTGCGCTGAATGAGGTGCCGAGTGTCCTGCTCGACGTTGCCGCGGTCGACCACTCGCTGGCTTCGATCGTTCCCGACGAATACACCGCAGCGAAGAACGTCTGTCAGCTATTGCTCGATGTCGGCCACACACAGGTGGTGCATCTGTCGACGCCACACGAAACTCCTTCGGTAACGATGCGTCGGCGAGGCTTCGTCGATGCGATGACTGAGGCGGGCCTGGCGGATTCTGCGGTGACCATCATGGGTTCAGGAGATTCGACGCCGGAGGGGTACATCACGGCTCTCGAGGTCCTCTCAGCTCCATCGCACCCGACGGCCATCTTCTGCCACAACGACGAAATGGCGTGGGGGGTCTATCAGGCAGCAGCCGAAGTCGGCCTCGTCGTACCCGATGACCTCTCCGTAGTTGGGTTCAAGAATGTTTCCCTCGTCGCTCCGATGCTTCGCCCTGGGCTCACTACGGTGGAGCTTCCCCACTATGGGATGGCCCGCTGGGCCGTTTCGTATCTCGTTGAGGGTCGGACGGATCCCGTCCAGGAGGTGGTCGAGTGTCCGATCGTTGTGCGCGACTCTGTGATCCCTCCGGGACTGACAGGCCAGTTGACACGCAACCAGGAGAATCGATAATGCACGCGCCGGAACCACAGACCTTCGTCACTCATCTCGAATGCTCCGAGACCGGGGATCGCTTCGAGTCGGATACGGTCCACGGACTCTCCACCGCATCCAAACCTCTCCTTGTCAGATACGACCTCGCCCGCCTCGCATCATCCACAACCAAGGACCATCTGGCATCCCGACCGGGAGGGATGTGGCGGTACAGAGAGTTCCTACCTGTTCGCCGATCGGCGAATGTTGTCTCTCTCGGCGAAATGGAGACACCGCTCGTAACCCTGCCGTATATGTCGGGTCTGTTGGGTGTCGAAGAGATCCTGGTCAAGGATGAAGGCAGGCTCCCCACCGGCTCATTCAAGGCGAGAGGCATCGCGTTGGCTGTATCCATGGCAAAGGAGCTCGACATACACCGCCTTGCAATGCCGACCAATGGTAACGCTGGAGCGGCCCTCGCTGCATATGGAACGAGGGCAGGAATGGAGACCTACGTCTTCTGCCCTGACGACACGCCTGAGATCAATGTGAGAGAGATCGCACTCCAGGGGGGCAAGGTCTGGACGGTGAACGGCCTCATCAACGACTGCGGAAAGATCGTCAATGCCGGCAAGGGACCGATGGGTTGGTTCGACGTGTCCACGCTCAAGGAGCCGTATCGCATCGAGGGCAAGAAGACGATGGGTCTCGAGCTTGCGGATCAGATGGGGTGGCAGGTGCCAGATGTGATCTTCTACCCGACAGGGGGCGGCACGGGCTTGATCGGCATGT
>QMQC01000287.1 GCA_003648875.1 Actinomycetota bacterium | reverse complement strand
GATCGGTGTTTCCTTGGCGTTCATCGCGTTGCTCATGGCCCGATGGCTTGCGACTCTCTGGACAGATTTTCTGTGGTATCAGTCCTTGGATGCGCCTGACGTATGGGTGACTCTCACATTCACCAAGGTGTGGTTGGTGGCCGGTGCCACCTTCGTCGCCTTCCTCGTGATCTGGATCAACTTGTTTGTTGTGGACAAGGTCTCTCCTCGCAGATTCGTATTCGCCGAGACGCCGGATGAAGAGCTGCTCGAGCGATATAACGAATGGATCGAGCCCCGTGCCGGCATCGTTCGACTCGGATTCTCGGCGTTCTTCGCGATTCTTGTGGGTTTGGGTGCTGCGGCTTGGTGGCAGGATTGGCTCCAGTGGCGCGGCGGTGTCTCCTTCGGAGTTGTTGACCCCATCTTCCAGAACGACATCTCGCGCTATGTCTTCGGTCTTCCGTTCTACAGAGATATGTACGGTTGGATGTTTCAGCTGTTCCTGATCACGACACTCGTTGTTGTGGCAGCGCATTACCTAAACGGCGGGATCAAGATCGGGGCTCCGGGCCAGCGCACGTCGGGTGGCGTCAAGGCTCACATTTCGATACTTGTTGCTGTGATTGCGCTACTCAAGGCGCTCGGATATGTGTTCGACAAGTGGGAGTTGCTCTACTCGACAAGGGGCGCGGTCTTCGGTGCATCCTTCACGGATGTGAACGCACAGGTGCCAGCCCTCAACCTGTTGATATTCATTTCGATCATCTCGGCGATCATTCTGCTCGTCAACGTGTGGTTCAAGGGCTGGTCACTTCCTGCTGTGGCTCTAGGTATCTGGTTGGTGACGTCGATCGGTGTGGGAGGCATCTACCCCTCTCTCGTACAGCGTTTCTCCGTTGAGCCGAACGAGCTGAACAAGGAGCTGCCGTATGTGCAGCACAATCTCGATTTCACCCGTTTTGCTTATGGGCTCGATGGTGTCGATGTTCGACCGTTCAATGCGTCAACCGGTCTCACGGCGGATGTCGTTGAGGCGAACAGACCGACGATCAACAACATCAGACTCTGGGATCCGGGTGTGCTCGCTGAGACGTACCCTGAGCTCCAGAACATCAAGACGTACTACAACTTCGATGATGTCGACGTCGATCGGTACGTCATCGATGGCGAGCTGACCCAGGTGATGACTGCTGCCCGTGGTCTTGACGAGTTGAATATTCCTGGTGGCGGTTGGGTGAACGAGCGACTCGTATACACCCACGGCCTCGGTGTCGTGCTCAGCCCTGCGAATGACGTGACAACCGATGGCCTTCCTGACTTCCTGATCGCGGACATACCTCCTGTCAACCGATCGGGAGAGGCCAGCCTCGACGTCGAGCAACCTCGCATCTACTTCTCCGATGACTCACAGAGCGACTTCCTGATCGCGGGGTCACTTGAGGGAGAGGTCGACATACCCCAGACGGGTGGAACTTCAGATTCCACTTCAACCGTTCACTACGACGGCGAGGGTGGCGTCGAGCTCGGTGGATTCTTCAAGCGGTTCGCCTGGGCTCTGCGCTTCGGCGATCTGAACACCCTCATTTCGAGCCAGCTCGACGCGACGAGCAAGGTGATGATCGCCAGGAACATCCAGGATCGGATCACCCGCATGGCGCCGTTCCTCTACACGGACGATGATCCATACATGGTTGCGGTGGGCGGTCGCCTTGTCTGGATCATGGATCTCTACACCGTGTCGGACAGATACCCGTATTCGGAACTCGCCAACACTGCGAGGTTGAACTCTGGCTCGCACCTTCCGAGAACCTTCAACTACATCCGGAACTCCGTCAAGGCTGTGATCGATGCCTACGACGGTTCGATCGACTTGTACATTTTCGATCCGAACGATCCGTTGATCCAGACGAACCAGAACATCTTTCCAGGATTGTTCAAACCACTCGACGAGTTCCCACAAGACCTCATTTCACACATCCGGTACCCCGAGGATCTGTTCCGGGTCCAGACCGACGTCTACACGCTCTATCACATGACGAATCCTGTGGATCTATATCAGGTGAATGACCCCTGGCAAATCGCGCGCGATCCGTCGACAAGTCCAAAGCCTCCTCTTCGAGGATCGTTCGGTACCGCTCCGATGCTTCCGTATTACCTTCTGATGGAACTTCCGGAGGAGGACAGGCTCTCCTTCCTGCTCATGCAGCCATTCACTCCGGCTGAGCGGCCGAACATGTCGGCGTTCGTGGTTGCCAAGAGTGGCCCTCTCGGCGAGTACGGCGATCTGATCTCCTACACAATGCCTGAGGACCGCCAGATCAACGGCCCCGGTCAGGTTGGGGACTTCATCGAGCAGGATCCGGTGGTTTCTGCCGAGTTCACTCTGTTGAGTCAGGAGGGATCGAACGTCGTCAAGGGGAACCTGCTCGTGGTGCCGATCGAGGATTCCCTGCTCTATGTCCAGCCGATCTACCTGGCCGCTGACACGGGCGGCATTCCCCAGTTCAAGCGAGTTGTTGCCTCCTTCAACAGCCAGATCGAGATCGCCGACTCGCTCGACGAGGTTCTCGGCCTGCTGTTCGGGTCAGCCGTTGGAGGGGGAGACCAGGGTGACGCCGGTGGCGATGGCGATGGCGATGGCGATGGCGGCGACGTCACGCCTCCCCAGGGTACGGTCCAGGAGCTCGTCGAAAGACTCCTTGGCCTGGCCGAGGATGCCTTCGACCAAGCCGACGAGGCGCTTCGCAACGGCGATCTCGCTGAATACCAGGCGAAGGTTGAAGAGGCTCGCGGCTACATAGAAGAGTCCAACCGACTCATCGCGGAGGCTGTCGCCAACGCGGCGGCCGACTCCGCCTGAACAGCAGTTCGGTCGCTGGCGCTCCCTTTCGGTTCGGACCGTGAACCGTCAAATGTCAACCGTGAACTTCTTCAGGTCCCTCGGTAATGAGTTACTGTTGCCGCCCTGTGTACAGCGACCGGTTGGAGAGAGAGCGATGAGCTGGGGAGTGCATTCTGAGGTTGGCAGGCTGCGCACTGTGATGGTGCACCGGCCGGGCCTCGAACATCGCAGGCTCACCCCGGCGAACATGGCCGATCTCCTGTTCGACGACGTCATCTGGGTGGACAAGGCGG
>QMQC01000286.1 GCA_003648875.1 Actinomycetota bacterium | reverse complement strand
TGGATCGAGCACACTCGCAAGCTCGATCAACTCCTGTGGACGGAGTGATGGTCCACACTTGAGGCCTATCGGATTCCCCACACCGCGGAGGAACTCAACATGGGCACCATCGATCTGGCGGGTTCTGTCGCCGATCCACAACATATGCGATGACGTCGCGTAGTAGTCGCCGGAAATGCTGTCAACCCTCGTCAGCGCCTGTTCATAGCCGGGCAGCAGAGCCTCATGACTTGTGTAGAACTCGGTTTCGCGCAATTCCCTGACAGACTCCGGCGTGATCCCGATCGCCCGCATGAAGGCAATTGAAGCGTCGATCTCGTTTGCGAGATCCTCATAACGAACGGACTGGGTTCCGTCCTTGATGAACTCGAGGTTCCAGCGATGGACCTGTTCGAGATTCGCCATGCCTCCCTGCGCAAATGCGCGAAGCAGGTTCAGGGTGAGGGCAGACTGGTGGTAGGCCTTGACGAGGCGACCGGGGTCGGGTGTTCTTGCATCCGCATCGAACTCGATGCCGTTGATGTTGTCACCGCGGTAGCTGGGAAGTGAAACGTCACCCTGTGTCTCGAAATTGGACGACCTGGGCTTTGCGAACTGTCCCGCCACCCGTCCGACCTTGACAACAGGCACCGAAGCTCCGTAGGTGAGCACGACAGACATTTGCAGGATGAGCTTGAAGGTGTCCCTGATCGTGTCGACATGGAACTCGGCGAATGACTCAGCACAGTCACCGCCCTGGAGCAGGAAGGCTTCGCCCCGGGATACTTTGGCGAGGTGCCTGCGGAGACGTCTGGCCTCACCGGCGAACACCAGTGGGGGGGACGCGGCCAGTTCCTTCTCGATGTCGGTCAGCGCCTCAGGGTCCGGATAGTCGGGCTGCTGTCGTACCGGCTTCGATCGCCAGCTGTCAGGTGTCCAAGTCATGCGCGGGATGCTACCGGTGCCTTGTCTTTCGTCAACCATCGACGATCAGAAGTCACGCTGTTCGGGGTGGGGCCCGATCCTGTCGCCAGCGTCGAGCGCTGCGATCGTTTCCATCTGCCCATCGTTCAGCGAGAATCCGAGCACAGCACCGTTCTCATGGATCCGGTGCTTCTTGACAGATTTCGGAATCGTTGCGATACCTGGCTGGATCTGCCATCGGAGGGTTACCTGTGCGGGAGCAACGTCGAGTTCAGACGCGATTCCCTCGATGATCGGGCCCAACATCACCAGCACACGCCGGTGATGGTCCTCGTAGATCCGAGTGAACTGGCTCGCGCGCGACAATGACGCTCCCAGTCTTCCTTTCGTTTCTGCACACGACGCCCCAGGGACGGAAACACTCTGACACGCGTTCTGGCGGGAATCCACGATACATGTGGCATCCTTGACCCATGAACGCAGCCGATATGTGGCTTTTGGGGGCGCTTGTCGTCCTGATCATTTTTGCTGCCGTGCTCGGCGCAGCCGAAACTGCGCTTCTGCGGGTCCAACGAGTGAAGCTCGAGATCGACGCTGACGCAGGCAATTCAAGAGCTAGGACGATGGTGACGCTGCTCGATGACCTCCCGAGAGTTCTCAACACCGTGCTCCTCGTTGTGCTGCTGGTTCAGATAACCGCCGCGACGATCTCGGGTGCGCTCGCAGCCCGAATCTTCGGGTCGCTCGGTGTGACCGCTGCATCCTTTGCCCTGACGTTCGTCCTCTTCGTCTACTCAGAGGCCATCCCCAAGACATACGCCGTGAGGCATCCGGTATCGGTTGCCCGCGCGACCGCGCCCCTGTTGCGGTTCCTGTCATTGATGTTGAGACCCATTGTCACTGTCCTTGTGAGGTTCGCAGATCTCCAGGCGCCTGGAACAGGGATCGCGACTTCAACCGCCCTCACTGAGGACGAACTCCTCAGACTCGCATCCGAAGCCGCCGCAACAGGCACCATCGAACGGTCGGATCATGTGTTGATGGACCGCGCCTTCGAGCTCGGTGATCAGAGGGTTGATGACATCTACGTGCCGCGTCTCGATGTGGTCGCGGTCGAGAACACCGTCTCCGTGCGTGAGGCGTTGGACCTCTCCATCAGGAGTGGTCACCGTCGTATCCCAACGTACGAGGGCGACATTGACAACATCGTCGGCGTGGTAAGGCTGGGCGATCTCGCGAGGATCGGCATCGACAGCCCCGATCGCTCCGTGGCTTCTCTCGCGCTCGAACCGCTGGTCGTCCTCGTATCGAAGAGAGTCGTCGACCTCCTCGGAGATATGCAGAAGGGTGACGTTCACTTCGCGGTCGTCGTTGACGAACACGGCGGTACCGCGGGCATCGTCACGATCGAAGACATCGTTGAACGACTGGTTGGGCCATTCCCAGCCGCGGGAGAGCACACGTTCTCCGACATAGAGCGCCTCGACAACACCACTTGGATTGCTGCCGGAACCACTGACACTGACGATCTCCAGCGCGCTCTTGGGGTTTCTCTTCCGCGTGGCGATTGGAACACGGTTGCTGGCCTCGTCATAGCCGCTTCGGGCCATATTCCCAGCGAAGGTGAATCGATAGAGACCCACAACGTGCTGTTCACAGTGCTCGACACATCGGGGCACCGCATCGTGAGTGTTCGAATAGCTCTGTCGTGAGATCGGGCCCTGAAGAGGGCTGCGCCGCTCGCATCTGGCGAATGGCGACCGGCTGTGGCCACCCGGGGTGATTCACCGTCCGAAGGCGCCAGCCAAAGACATCGCCGCAGCATCCGATTTGTGGGTGAGATGCGTCTTCATCGTTGTGCCTATTCGCCACGTCCACATCGCGATTCCGCTCGGTGAGCCAAGGCCCCCGTCAGCCCGAGTCCCGAAACAGCACCTCGTCGATGAACCTCACGAGCTCATCCATGAGCTGAGTGCCAGCGTTCAACTCTTGATCGTTGTGGTCGGCTCCCTCGATGATCACGAACCTCTTCGGTTCGGAGGCGGCTTCATGGATCCGCACACTCTGGTCCATCGGCACGGTTCTGTCTTCCGATCCCGCCACCACGAGCAGCGGCGCATCGACCAGGCGAATGCCTTCGAGGTTTTCATAGCGGTCCTTCAAGAGAGCGGACACGGGAAGAAACGGGTAATGCACAGACGCGACATCAGCAAGAGAAGT
>QMQC01000285.1 GCA_003648875.1 Actinomycetota bacterium | reverse complement strand
TCCGAGAAGAACGGATCGGGTGGCTCGTACAGCGTGTTTGCATACACGAGGGAGCCTCCTCCGACGCCGGCGCCGCTGAGCACCATTATGGCCGGAAGGAGCGATATGCGTTGGATGCCGTGCATGCCGAGTTTGGGGAACCACAACGACTTCCATGAGTTCCAGTTCGTCTTCGGAAAGTCGCTGGTCTTCCAACGTTTGCCCGATTCGAGGACGGCGACCTTGTAGCCCTTCTCCGTGAGGCGCATTGCACTCACGCTTCCACCGAAGCCCGAACCGACAATGACAACATCGAATCTGAGTGTTTTCGTGGAGCCTCGTCGGGAAGTTGGTGATGTCATGGAGGCTTCAGATCAGGGCAGATCCCCAAACCGGAACCCCGCCGGCGTTGATGACCTTGGACTCCTCACTTGCAAGGAAGTTGATCACCTCAGCGATCTCCTTCGGCTGGGGCCAGTTCACATAATCTGCATAGGGAAGTGCTGAACGTGTCGCCTCGGTGTTGATGACGGATGGAAGCAGTGCGTTGCACGTCGTGTTTGTCTCGAGCAGCTCGTTGGCGACTGAACGTGCAAGAGCGAGCACCCCTGCCTTGGCCATGTTGTATGCAGCCTGGCCTGCTGGTGCGTCCTGGGCATGTTTCGAGCCCATGAGAATGATGCGGCCCCAGTCATCTGCCATGAGTGGAATCGCTGCCCTGGTTACGTTCCAGGCAGACTTGAGATTGAGATCGATCATGCGGTCGAGCCGCACGCCATCTGTCTCTGCAACGTCGCGTCCGCCAGCCCACCCACCTACGAGTGAGGCCATGACATTGATCGGGCCGAACCCCTGAGCCGCCTCTGAGAAGAACGCGGATACGGCATCTGCGTCCGTGGCATCAACCCTGCGGATGATGAGCCTGTCCTCGTCAATCTCAATCTGGTCCTCGAGAGCGGTTGCCTCCTCGGGAATGAGGTAGGTCACTGCAACCTTGAACCCTCGGTCTATGAGCTTCGGGACGAGGCAACGGCCGACAGAACCTGTGCCACCGGGAATCACTGCAACATTTGAATTGGCCATATCGTCACAATAGCGACCATTCCGAAACGTCTCAGCCTCGTGGTAGCCTTGTGTTTGCCAATCAAGCTACCTCGGAGGATGCATGGCTTCCATCACGCTCGAAGACATCGGGAAGGTCTACCCAGACGGAACCAGGGCTGTCGGCCAGGTTGACCTTGAGGTGAATGATGGCGAATTCCTCGTACTCGTTGGGCCATCGGGCTGTGGGAAATCCACCGTCCTGCGGATGATCGCCGGTCTCGAGGACATCACCGAAGGCAAGATGAGTATCGGTGAGAGGGTGGTCAACGATGTGCCGCCCAAAGACAGGGACATCGCGATGGTCTTCCAGAACTACGCGTTGTATCCACACATGACTGTCCGCGACAACATGGCATTCGGTCTCAAACTCCGGAAGATGCCAAAGGATGAGATCGAGCGTCGCGTCAATGAAGCTGCAGAGATCCTTGAGATCACGGAGTTCCTCGACCGCAAACCGAAAGCTCTGTCGGGCGGGCAGCGCCAGCGTGTTGCGATGGGACGTGCGATCGTTCGCGAGCCGAGCGCGTTCTTGATGGATGAGCCCCTCTCGAACCTCGACGCCAAGCTACGCGTCCAGATGAGGACCGAACTCGGCCGTCTCCACAATCGTCTCAATACGACAACGGTGTACGTCACCCACGACCAGATCGAGGCGATGACCCTTGGGCACCGCGTCGCGGTCATGCGTCCGGTATCGGCAAAACGTCCGTTCAATCTCCAGCAGGTGGCTGCGCCGACGGAGCTCTTCAACAACCCTGTCAATCTCTTCGTTGCCGGCTTCATCGGAAGCCCAGCGATGAACATGGTCTACGGCGAGCTCACGAGGGAGGGCGACGGGATGAGAGTGTCGTTTGCGGGGCACTCCATCGCTGTCGATCAGGTCGCGATCGATGCCCACCCGGGTCTCGAAGCCCACATCGGGGAGAAGATCGTCCTCGGTATCCGACCAAGCGCTTTTGAGAACGCCGAGATCTCCGATCGGGATGCCGACGGCACGATTCGTGTCACAACTGACGTGAACGAACATCTCGGGTCTGAGTCCTATGTGCACTTCCAGATCGATTCACCTCCCGTTGTGACACCCGATATCGAGGAACTCCTCGCAGACTCGGGCTTGACTGTGGAATCGCTCGGCGATCAGACCAAGTTCACGGCTCGTGTCAGCTCGGACGTCGACGTCCCCGATGGATCCCTGGTTGATCTGGTGATCGATACGGCGAAGTTGCACTTCTTCGAGATCGCGACGAGCGCCAAGATCGGCACAGCAGCAAAGGTGTCCTAGACCTCTTCGAACTCGATTCCTACCGGGACGAGTTCCGGTAGGAGGTCCTTGCCGTTCACCGCTTCGTTCATGGTCGCAACACCAGGTCGGTCGACGATCCCGCGAGCGATCAGGTCTCCTAGCGCTGTTGCAGGAAACGCTGTGGTGCGTGCCAGGGCGGAGAACCCGTCCTGTTCGGTGTCCACCATCTGATAGGCGAGCCGACTGTCGCCCTGATCGCGCCACACTCGGATGAGCACAACATCGGGTTCGCCGCGCGGAAGCGTGTGATCGAGTGCATTGAGGAGTACGTCCCTTGGTGCGACCTCGGTGGTTCCGACGATACTCTTCGACTCTTCGAACAGACCGATCTCCAACATGGAGCGGAACAGGCGGCCATGTCCGGGAAATCTGAGGGTCTTGTACTCGAGGTTCCTGACCCTGTCGGTGTGCCGAGAAGCCATGGTCGAGGTGCCTCCTGCTGTCGAGAACGCCTCGAGTGGTCCCCACCCCTCCCACGTGACATCTTCGAATCGGGTCAAGGGCTCAACGGTCCCGTATCGGCCGTGTTCAATGACCTCGCATGGTTCTGCGTACTCATTGATGAGTCCCTCTGGGCTGAAGGCGAGTTGGTAACCGAAGATACCCAGCGGCTGCTGGGGGAGTGCTCCCACGCGGATCTGGATCGAATCTATCGGTCCCTCATCCGCGGATGCGATGAGATCCTCGGCGACGACGTTGGCGAGTCCTGGTGCGAGCCCGCAGTCAGGGACGATCATGACTCCAGCCGCAAG
>QMQC01000284.1 GCA_003648875.1 Actinomycetota bacterium | reverse complement strand
GATCGAACTCGAACCCGAGATACGATTCCTCGGATCGTTCGCACTGCCTGGAGGAAGAGCATGACCGTCATGGAACCACGGGTAGCGGAGCGCCGAAAGTCGGTCTCTGAAGATCGCGCACGAAAGCGACTGAGGTGGATCCTCGTCGTGATCGCTCTGGCTGCCGCTGTGTTCGGCTCGCTGTGGCTGATCAGATCGCCGATCCTGTCCATCCGTCAGGTCGATGTCACCGGTGCACAGGTCACGGATCCGCGTGCGGTGCTGAAATCGCTCGAGATGGGTATCGGTACGCCAACCATCGATATCGATGGCGCTGCGATCACCATGTCGATTCTCGACGACCCCTGGATCGAAGCTGCAGAGGTTGAGATCCTTTGGCCTGGATCGATACTCATCGATGTCACCGAGAGAACACCCGTCGCACCGGTGCTTGCTGGAGACCTGTGGGTGCTGGTAGCAACTGATGGTGGTGTTATCAAGATGGTCCCAGATCCTGGACCTGCAGTTGCATCCATAGCCATAGACCAAGGCCCTCTCGATCCTGGAGATGTGATATCGGATCCCCTGACGATCGGTGCGCTCGTCTTCATTGGTCACCTCGGCGAACAGAACCTCCAAGGAGCAAGCATCCGAACCGACGGAGAAGGTCTTACGGCCCTTGTCGTTGGTCATGCCGTTCGCCTGGGTCGACCTGTCGACATGGCCGAGAAGGCGACCGTGCTCGAGGCATTGCTGAGCACCGGGATCGAGTCGGGCGCATCCATCGATCTCATTGCCCCGCTGCGGCCCGCCGTGACCAACCCTCAACCTGTACCAGAGGTCGAGGAATAGCGGTGGCATCAACCTTGAAGCAGAGGCTAAGGTTCATTGATACCTTCTTGGGGAGGGATGTCCCATGACAGAATCCAACAAACCACCAAGTACATATCTTGCTGTGATCAAGGTGATCGGTGTGGGTGGCGGTGGCGTGAACGCTGTGAACCGCATGATCGACAACGGTGTCGGCGGCGTTGAGTTCATTGCAGTGAACACGGATGCGCAGGCGCTGTTGATGTCCGATGCGGATCTCAAGCTTGATATCGGGCGGGACTCGACCAGAGGATTGGGTGCAGGAGCGAACCCGGAGATCGGGAGATCGGCTGCCGAGGATCACCGCGACGAACTCGAGGATGCACTCACCGGTGCCGACATGGTGTTCATCACGGCCGGCGAAGGCGGTGGCACCGGTACCGGCGCGGCTCCGATCGTCGCCGAGGTTGCACGTGCTGCAGGCGCGCTAACCGTCGGTGTCGTGACGCGCCCGTTCGGTTTCGAGGGACGGCGCAGGTCTGTACAGGCCGAACAGGGGATCCAAGCTCTCAAAGGTGCCGTCGACACGCTCATCATCATCCCGAACGAGCGTCTGCTCGAGATCGCCGAGCCATCTACGCCTGTGGCCGACGCTTTCCGGATGGCTGACGACGTATTGACATCCGGGGTGAAAGGGATCACGGAGTTGATCACGACTCCTGGACTCATCAACGTCGATTTTGCCGACGTCAAGGCGGTGATGTCAGACGCTGGTTCCGCTGTGATGGGCATTGGCCACTCGACCGGTGACAGTCGCGCTCAGCAGGCCGCGGAGAAGGCGATATCGAGTCCCCTTCTCGAGACATCGATGGAGGGCGCCCGAGGAGTGCTGCTCTCGATCGCCGGACCGAGGGACATGACCCTGCACGAGGTCAACACTGCCGCGACTCTCATCTCTGATCATTCAGACGCAGATGCCAACATCATCTTCGGTGCTGTAATCGACGAAACGCTCGGGGACGAGATGCGCGTAACGGTCATCGCTGCGGGCTTCGATCACGACCGTAGAGGCGGCTTCTCCACACAGCCGCCTTCAACACGGCGTCCCGGGATCCTCGGTGATCTGCACGACGAAGAGACAGCCGGTACCGACGAGATGGACATCCCCGGCTTCGTCGAAGGATGATCCGCCCTCAGGGCTTTCCCAGTGTGGCGTTCGGCGAGAATCGCGATGGTGACCCGCGGGTTGACCCTGAAGCCAGGAGTCGGATGTGCGGGGTTCTCGACATACCGAGTGCTTGGGCCTTGATCGACCAGATCCACGGATGCGATGTGGTCGTCGCGTATGCACCCGATCACCTTGGCGAAGCAGACGGAATCATGACATCGGTTCCTCTGTTGCCGATCGCCATTGGGACTGCTGACTGTGTGCCTTTGGTGCTGACGGGTCACCAGACCGTTGCTGTGATCCATGCAGGTTGGCGCGGTGTGGCCGCCGGCGTTGTGGGCGAAGCATTCCGAATGATGGAGGAAGCGGGGAGCGCGGTGAGATCCGCAGTGATCGGACCGCACATCGGTTCGTGCTGCTACGAGGTTGGACCCGATGTGATAGACGCGATCGGTGGATTCGCCAAGTCGACGACCTCAGGCGCCCCCAGCGTCGATCTGGCGGGAGCGGCTCGTGCCCAGCTTCCGGGAGTGGATGTCACAGTCATTGACAAATGTACGATGCATGACGGGGGCTTTTACTCACACAGAGAGAACGCAACGCCTCATCGACAGGTGACAGTGGCATGGATCCCGCAGGACTCGTAGCCGTAAGATCCGCCGTCGACGCCGCCGCGACCCGCGTCGGCGTGTCCCCGGATGCGATCACGATCGTGGCTGTGTCGAAAGGCAGATCGGATGCAGATGTCTCTTCGGTTGTCCAGGCGGGACAGCTGATCCTGGGTGAGAACCGACAGCAGGGACTCCGAGATCGCATCGCAAGTCGCCTGTTCGCACAAGTCGAGTGGCATTTCGTTGGTCCCTTGCAGAGGCGAAAGGTCGCCTTTGTGCAGCAGCATGCCGCTCTCCTTCATTCGATGGATCGGCTTTCGCTGGCACAGAACTGGTCGAGCGCAGGAACTACTCCTGTGCTGATCCAATTCAACCTCGGAGACGAACCCCAGAAGTCCGGCTTCGATCCGGGTGATGCCGACGCGGTCATCGATCAACTGCTTGGCATGGGTGTGGACGTGCGCGGCGTCATGGCCATACCGCCCATGGCTGGTAGTCCGGAGCTGACAAGACCATACTTCGCGCAGCTCCGTGGGATCTTTGACAACTACCGCGAGTCGTATGCCAACATGGAGCACTGCTCCATGGGTATGTCCCACGACTTCGAGG
>QMQC01000283.1 GCA_003648875.1 Actinomycetota bacterium | reverse complement strand
TTCGGACCCCGCTGCGTACCAATGCGTCGGATGATGAGATCGTTGAAATGATCGAAACGATGTGGACCCTGCGTGATGACCGCTATTCAGAACTTCGCGGCGGCACCCCACTCGGCCTGCCGAAGGTCGAGATGAGCTACATCGGTGGGTGAGAGCCTCCGAAGTCCGAAGTCCGAACTGCACTGCCCTCGTCGGCTGATATCAGCCCTCTTGAATCGGGATCTCCGACCTGACACGGTGGCTGCATGGATCCCGCATCCGTCTTCGTGCTGTATCTCGTCGCAATCCTGTGCCTCTGGTTTGTCGGCTCCCTCGTTCATCCTGTGCTGTCTGCACTGTCGATTGCCGGAGTCATGCTCCCTGTCGGGAGGAGGTTCACGGCGCTTGTCATCTCGATTGCCCTGGTCTCAGGGGCTGCAAGAGCAGGTCCCGCTCAGGGAACTGTCGGACCTCCCAGCCATCGGATGGTGCAGATGGTCGAGGACGCCTCTGCTGTGGAGACGTCGAGCACCGTCTCGGTCGGTCATCGTCCGATGGCGATCCCGAGCCGTGCGACACACATCGTGGAATCCGGTGACTCCCTCTGGAGGATCGCTCGCGGAATCCTGTCCGATGACGGTGGCACGCCGAGTGGCAGCGACATCTCGGATCTCTGGCGGTCCATCTATCAACTGAATCGGGACCTCATCGGCGATGACCCGAACCTGATCCATCCCGGTCAGGTATTCCGTCTACCCGGGAGGTGAGCATGGAATCCGAAGAGTTCGAGCAAATCCCGTGGGCGAATCTCGTTGCGAGGCAAACCGATGGCATCGACAAGAGGATCTACGTAGCTGTTGGCATCGTCGGCGTGCTGGTCATAGCCGTGCTCGGGATGCGGCTCCTCAGCGGCAGCTCCCAGCCGGTTGTCCCACAGGCGGTTACCGCAGACCCGCCACCGGTCACAATGGCTGAGTCGACACCACCATCCTCGATGGTTATCGCAGAAGCAGACCTCCGCGCAGAAGAGTCTGTGAAGATCCAGGCGGTCGACCCCCTGTTGGAAGTCACCGCCGAGTGGTTCGTCACAGACTGGTTCACGAGGGATGGGTCAGACGAAACCATCCGCTCGATCAAGGCAGTTGTCTCGCCGAATCTTGCACTCGCTGCGATTCCCCATGAGTCAGAGGATGAACCTGTGACGTTCGTTGAGTGGGCAAGGACGATCGAGACAGAAGTCATGCCGAATGGCGAGACAGTGGTGACCGTCGCCTACCGCGCGATCAGAGAAACGGTCGAAGGATTCGTGAGGGACCCCGTCGTCACCGTGGTCCTCTCGGTCGTGAGAACCGGGAACGGGGTGACCGTCAACGCTCTCCCGACGACTGAGGACTGACGCACCGCAGAGCGCCATGCAGCTGCGAAGTGTGAACTTCTCAGCCGAAGGTCCGGCCAAGTGCTACAACCGCTTCTGGCACGATCTCATCCCATGGCGTGTCTTCAGTTCGCGTCACGGTCACGAAATCTGCTGTCATGAAGACCGACATGACCCCGTTGATATCGAACAAGGGAGCGATCCGCTCGTCAGCATCCTCAGCTGTTGTCGCGGTAGCGGTTCCGCCGACGGGTGAACCCACGTTGAATTTCATCGCTCGTGGGTTCGGCGTTGTCTCTACGGTGATGCCCATGCCGGTCTCCCTTTCGCTTGAGTCGCATCGTAGTGGCGGTTGTCAATGATGCTTGGTGCCGACGTCGGCGGTACGTTCACGGATCTCGTGCTTTTCAGCGATGGTGAGATACGTGTTGGCAAGCTTCCGACTTCGGAGCATCAGGAGGACGCCATCTCTGAAGGCATCGGTGAGCTCGCCTCCGGATCGATCGTGGATGTCTTCGTGCACGGAACCACCATTGCGACGAACGCCCTGCTGGAACGCAAGGGCGCACGAACGGTGCTCGTAACCGATACAGGTTTCGAAGACATCATCGAGATCGCAAGACAGGACCGGCCCGCGCTCTACGACCCATACGCCGACCGTCCGACACCTCTTGTTGCCCGTTCGATGCGGATCGGGATCGATCGTGAGTCGCTGCCCACGATCCCCGATGCTGACGCGATCGCTATCGCTCTCGTGAACGGGCATGTCGATAGGAGAAGAGAGCGAGAACTCGCCTCGGTGATCTCCGCACAACAGCCCGGCACACCCGTGAGTCTCTCGTCTGTCGTTGCAGGCGAGTTCCGGGAGTACGAGCGCATCTCAACAACGGTGCTCAACGCATACCTGACTCCCATCACTGCGAACTATCTCAAGGCACTCGGCGAGCGGCTCGTGGAGACGGGTACGGTCGGAAGCATCGGCGTGATGCGGTCATCAGGGGGTCTGATGAACGTCATCGACGCGTCGGCTCTCCCAGCCGCTGTCCTCCTTTCCGGTCCGGCGGGTGGGGTGATCGCCGCGGCGGCATTTGCCGAAGAATTGGGGCACGACCGGGTCGTTTCGTTCGACATGGGCGGAACGTCCACAGATGTTTGCCGGATCGAGGATGGCATCATCGAGGTGTCCCACGAACGCAGCATCGATGGGTATGCATGTCGGCTCCCATCGGTAGGCGTCCACACCGTTGGCGCCGGTGGCGGCTCTGTCGCCTGGATCGATCCCGGTGGTGCGCTGCGGGTTGGACCACGAAGCGCTGGAGCCAACCCGGGCCCCGCGTGCTACGGACAGGGCGCCACAGAGCCGACCGTGACCGATGCGAATGTCGTCCTTGGGCGTATCGCGGCCGACGCCAGGCTCGGTGGTCGCCTCGAGCTCGACTTGGCCAAGGCCGGAACCGCCATCGGTCTGCTCGCCGATGAACTCGGACTCTCCGTTGTCGACACGGCCCTCGGGATCGTGCAGATCGCCGAGGAGGTGATGTCTGGGGCCATCAGGACGGTATCTGTTGAACGGGGTAGCGATCCGAGAGGCGCCCATCTCGTTGCCTTTGGCGGTGCAGGTGGTCTCCACGCAACTTCGCTTGCACGATCACTCGGTATGGCCGGGGTGGTGATTCCTCCCTTCGGAGGGGTGTTCTCTGCCGTCGGTCTTCTCCTTGCACCTCCTCGCTCTGACGCGCAACGCTCGGTTCATGTGAGCGATGAAGACTTCGGGCCGCTCGACGATGTGGCGGACGGGGTGGGCGCAGAGATACGTGATGCCCTCTGTGCGGC
>QMQC01000282.1 GCA_003648875.1 Actinomycetota bacterium | reverse complement strand
GCCATCTGGCGGATCATCGTCTTGCGGTATCCGTCAGGCATCCAATCTCTCGGCTCGATCTTCTCATCGGCATCGATGATGGAGTCGAACTTCTCCTGTCGCTCTTCGGGTCCAATGGGCGCGACCACGAGACTCCTTCGCTGGATTCGTTTCGTTGGGACTGCAAATATACCAAACGAACGTTCGTTTGTATAGATGAAGACGAGAGTTGAGCTCATCGCCATCCGCTCTTCCAATACGAAGCTCGCTCAGCGTCCGACCAGAAGCTGACGCAGCCGCCTCGAGGCGATCATCGCCGCTGATACGTCCTCGATACCGTCACGCAATAGCCATGCGTGCCAACGATCGATTCTCGGCTCGAGTCTTGGAGACGAGAGAATGAGCCTGTCGATCGAACCGTCGGCCTCTTCGAGCACCCTCGAGACCACATCACGACGCAGACCCTGAAGGTCATCCCTCACCGCTTCGATCGCCAAACGGTCGAACGCCGTAGCCCCGGGGAGCCTTCTGACCTGCCGATCGAGCCAGCCGATCCGGAACACATGGCTGGCCTCTGAGTACAAGGACGCAACATCGAGAACGTCGCGCTCGAACCTGTGGGCGATGTCGACGATGTCCGGCCCGCGCCTCAATGCACGCTGGTAGGCGAGGCGCACGGCAAGACCTCGCGGCACACCCTCGGCCTCGAGCTCAGCAATGACCACGACATATGGTTCATGCCATGCAACCGGCGGCATCGAGGGGAATCCATCCGACAATGCAGCGAAGGCATCTGCAGCCCTTTCTATCTCCTCGTCGATCGAGCGACCACTGGGATTGATGAGATACCATCGAGCAACGTGGGACACAAGGTCGTCAACGTCTTGCATCATGCGATTCGCGACCCCGGGATCGAGCCGACCAGCGAGCGCTTCGATGTCGGTCCAACGCTCCTGTGCACCTGTCACGGCGCGAGCGACCCTGTATGCGCGCACGATCATCGAAGCCGACGCACCCGTGACGGTTCGCATCCGGGAGTAGAACGTGCTTCCTTGGGAATTCAGGACCTGATTTGCGACGATGGTCGAAATGAGTTCTCGTCTGAGGGGGTGAGCCTTGATCTCATCGGAGAATCGGTCCGCGATCGATGGAGGGAAGTAGCCGAGTAGGTCGGACTCAAAGTGGGGGTCATCCGCAAGACCTGACAGGGAGATGTGCTCGGTGAGGCTTCGCTTTGCGTAGGCGAGCAGAACAGCGATCTCAGGACCTGTCATCGGCTTCCCCTCACGGGACCGCTGTGCCATCTCCTCACTGCTTGGCAGGAACTCGAGCTCCCGGTCGAGGATGCCCTCACGCTCCAGCCGGTCCATGAGGTCCAGGTATGCCTCGATCGAGCGATGCGAAGAAGTGCGCTCCTGGGAGATGATCTGTGCCTGGAGGAAGTTGTCGTAGAGAATGGACTCCACGACATCATCCGAAACAGCTGCGATGATCTGATCTCGCTCGGAACGATCGACCTGGCCCTTCGCCACCGAGCTACCGATCAGGATCTTGAGATTCACCTCACGGTCAGAGGCATGCACACCACCGGAGTTGTCGATGAAGTCGGCGAACACGTGCCCACCCCTTCGCTCGAACTCGATCCTTCCGCGCTGGGTGCAGCCGAGATTTCCGCCCTCTCCTATGACACGACACCGTAGATCGCGGCCATTCACCCTCACCGAATCGTTCGTGCGATCCTGGACGACATCGTCTGATTCTCTCCTGGCCTTGACATACGTGCCGATTCCACCGTTCCACAGCAGATCCACTGGAGCCTTGAGCACCAAGCGGATGAGTTGGTTCGGGGTGAGCTCCTCAGAATCCGTATCGAGCAGTTCGCGAATCTGGGGAGTCAACGTGACGCTCTTGGCAGACCGCTCGAAGATACCCCCGCCCTCAGAGATCAACGCCGACTCGTAGTCGGCCCAGCTCGAGCGGTCGAGCCCAGCAACACGCGCACGCTCGGTCCACGATGTCTCCGGGTCTGGATCCGGATCGATGAATATGTGCCGATGATCGAAGGCGGCGAGGAGCTTCAGACGCTTCGATATCAACATGCCGTTCCCGAACACGTCGCCGGACATGTCGCCGATACCGACAACAGTGATCACGTCGTTGTCGACATTCACATCGAGATCGAGGAAGTGTCTGCGTACGGACTCCCACGCTCCGCGAGCAGTGATACCCAGTTCCTTGTGGTCGTAGCCGGCAGAGCCGCCTGAGGCGAAAGCGTCATCGAGCCAGAACTCGTAGCTGCGAGCGATCTCGTTCGCCGTGTCGGAGAACGATGCCGTACCTTTGTCTGCCGCTACCACGAAGTACGGGTCGTCGCCGTCGTGTCGAACAACATCGGTCGGCGGGATCACCTCCCCATCAACGAGGTTGTCTGTGATGTCCAACAACGCGCGAATGAAGATCTGGTATCCATCCCTCACCTCGTCATACGTTGGGCTCCCCGCATCCGCGGGACGCTTGATCACGAAGCCGCCTTTGGCTCCGGTCGGCACGATGACCGCGTTCTTGGTCATCTGTGCCTTCATGAGTCCGAGCACTTCGGTGCGGTAGTCCTCCATGCGGTCTGACCATCGAAGACCGCCTCTAGCGACCATGCCACCTCGCAGATGGACACCCTCGACATCTCGCGAGTACACGAAGATCTCATAGAGCGGCTTCGGATCGGGCATCTCGGGGACACCTTCGGAGCGGAACTTCAGCGCAAGGGATTGTCTGGGCTCAACACCAATGTTCGAACGTTCCGTGGCGAGGATGAGTCCGTGGAATCCGCGAAGGATGCGGTCCTCATCGAGAGAAGGGACATCTTCGAGCGCCGCGAGGATTCTGTCCCCGATCACGTCCTCGGTCGCCCCATCGTGGTCAGGACCGAACCGGGCTTCGAACAATCTGACAAAGTCTTCGGCGATCCGCGGGTGCGCAGCGAGAGCGTTGTCGACGTATCCGATGGAGAACAAGGGTGTGACAAGGCGCCAGTAACTGCGGTATGCCCGCAAGATCATGATCTCCTCGTAGTCGAGGTCTGTCGACACGAGCAATCTGTGTAACGAATCTGATTCGATCTCCCCTGCGAGCGCAGCTTCTATGGCTCTGCTGATCCTGTCGCCGGCCGCATCGATGTCGAGTTCCTCGCCCGCAGCCGTGAGAACACCGAAGTCGTG
>QMQC01000281.1 GCA_003648875.1 Actinomycetota bacterium | reverse complement strand
GAGCGTCGGCGGCTCTTCACTCAACTGTCGGGCACATGACATTGTCGTGCGCCCGACAGATTTGTCACGGTTGTTCGACACGGCAACGCACACAACAGGAAGGAACTGTCATGGCAGTTGCATTCAACAGGCTGGTAACGCCAGCGTCGGATGACTACAGAACCGTTTCGGATCACTCGAAGGTGGCCATCGGGATCGGTGCCGTCGGTGTGGTACTCGCGATGATCGTGGCGATCATCTCGCTCGCGGCGGCAAGTGACGTAGGCAGTGGTGGCGAGGATGCCGCACAGCTGCTTGCGATCGGCTTCGGCCTTCAGACACTTGCATTGGTGACCCTGAAGGTCGGTATCGGAGTGGCTCTGATCGGAATTCTCGTTCGTCTCTGGCTCAGAATCGAGAGTGTCAAGGTATCCCTTGCCTCGCTCCGACCGACTGAGCACGGCAGTGGACCCGCGGTGGGCGATGTCGATACCGACTACGGACCGGCGACAGTCACCAAGGCACCACCTGCCACGCTTCCCATCCACAAGATGGCCAGGACCATGTGGTTCCCGATGCTCGTGATGGGGCCCATGCTCGTTGCTGCGGGCGTCGTCACATCGATCGTATGGTCGAACAACATCGGTACGGAGACCGGGATCACAGCAGCAGCCTGGACCCAGGGACTTCAGTTCCTTGGCGAAGGTCTAGTGCTCGCCGGCATTTCGTTCCTCCTTGGCTCGATCCTTGGATCGCTGCGCAAGGGTGGCGGTGAGGTACAGCAGGCGCTTGGACTGAACGTCACGACCTTGAAGATGCCTTCAACGGCAAAGGCATTCGTCGCCTTCATGGCGGCCGGCCTCATGGTTTCGATGGTTCAGTTCGGTCTGTATCTGTACACGCTGACGTTCGACACGTTGGCAGAAGTCACGCCTTGGTGGACATGGCTGGGACCGTTCCGTGAGTTGGGCCTTGCGCTCCTGCTCACAGGCATTGTCTTGGCTCTCGTGACCATCGCGAACGTCCTCGGATTCCAGTTCTCCCGGATCCGTACGATCGTCGCAACGGGCGAATAGGAGGAATCACCATGACAACACTCAGTATCAACGACTTCACAACCGAAACAACCTCACACGCACCAGGTCGGATCATGCCTCAGAAGGCAGGCAACGCACTGTGGCGACCGATGTTCGTGATGGCGCTCATGGCTTTCGCCGTTGGATTCGTCCTGGCAATCGTGCGGGCAAACATGATCTCGAACGGCGATGATCCACTTCAGATCGCAGCCTTCGGACAGTACATTCCCGCTGCGATGTTCGTCGGGTTCGCATCGATCTTCGCTGCGATCTCGTTTGCGATAGCCAAGATCCTTGGAGAGTTCAGGGTCGGCGGAGGATCCGTACAGGAGGCAGTGGGCGGAGACGTGAAGACGCTCAAGATGCCCGGAACAGCGAAGGCGTTCATTGCCCTCATGGCGATGGCGATGATGGTCATACTGGCCGCAGTCGTGCTCCATGTGGTTGCGGGCGTATCGATCGCCGCTGGAGATTGGTCGGCTGTGAAGGCAGAGCAGTGGACCATCTGGCTTGAGGCAGCACGGCGCTTCGGCGTTGTCCTGTACCTGTTCTCGATCACATTCGGGCTGGTGACCATCGCCAAGGTGATACGTTTCCAGACCTTCCGGCTGAGGCAGGTTGCACACACGGAGTAGTGCTGCAATCGATCGACAGAGAGGGCGTCACCCAGGTGGCGCCCTCTCCGCGCGACACCAGATCTGTCCCCGGCCGCGTCACCCTGTGCATGGTGGTGCGGCGGTTCGATCCGACCCCCATTTCCCCATGGGCCACGGGACATGGGAGGATACGGGGATGACACGAAGACAGATTCCCAAGTGGTCGAATATCGCACCCCTTCTCCAATCGAATCCTCGGACGGGGTCGCGAGCCGAGCGGCGGGTCGCAAAGGATGCCAACGTCGAAGACCTGAGACGGAGGGCAAAGCGTCGGACACCGAGAGCGGTCTTCGACTACGTCGACGGTGCGGCCGATGATGAGATCAGCCTCGAACGGTCGAAAAGGCTCTTTCGGAATCTCGAGTTCCGTCCGAACGTCCTCAGAGACGTGTCCGATTGTGATCCATCGACCGAGATCCTCGGAGTTCGCGCGGCCTTTCCCTTCGGATTCGCACCAACCGGATACACGAGGATGATGCATCGAGAGGGGGAGCTTGCGGTGTCGCGTGTGGCGCAACGGATCGGGATCCCCTATGCCCTTTCCACGGTGGGAACCACGACTCCAGAAGACGTAGCGCGGGACGCTCCTGGGGCAGAGCTGTGGTTCCAGCTGTACGTCTGGAGAGATCGAGAGTTCTCGAACTCACTTGTCGAACGCGCACAGAACAGTGGGTTTCGCGTCCTCATCCTGACGGTGGATCTCCCCGTCGGTGGTGCACGGTTGCGTGACGTGAGGAATGGGATGACCGTGCCACCATCGCTCACGCCAAGGACCTTCCTCGATGGAGCGATGCATCCGAACTGGTGGTTCGACTTCCTCACGACCGAGCCGCTGTCGTTTGCGACGCTCGATACCCTCGAAGGCAATGTGGCTGATTCGATCGATCGACTCTTCGATCCCGCTCTGAATTTCGCTGACCTGGAGTGGCTCGTTTCGAAGTGGGATGGTCCCGTGATCGTGAAGGGCGTCCAGAGCGTCGAGGATGCCAGAAGAGTCGTAGATCTCGGAGCGAGAGCAGTGGTTGTTTCGAATCATGGGGGTCGCCAACTCGACCGATCGCCTGTCCCCCTGCGGCTGATCGGGCCTGTTGTCGATGAGATCGGATCCGATGCAGAGGTATATGTCGATGGCGGGATCATGAATGGTGCCGACATCGTGGCATGCATCGCTCTCGGCGCCGATGCCTGCTTCGTTGGAAGGGCATATCTCTACGGCCTCATGGCGGGGGGCGAGGCCGGTGTTCAACGCGTCGTCGACATTCTGGGCATGGACATCGTTCGAACGATGAAACTCCTCGGTGTGAGCACTCTCAGCGAGCTGAAACCCGAACACGTCAGGCTTCCGTGACAAATGCCTTGTGACGCGAGGCGACCCCGAGTGTTGCCCCAACTGCGACACCCGGGGTCTTCGGTTCTTTCGTGCTCTGACCCGCCGACTCGGACAATAGTGTAGTCGCAGACTACGGAAATGTCCATCCCGACCCACCCGTGTG
>QMQC01000280.1 GCA_003648875.1 Actinomycetota bacterium | reverse complement strand
GCCAATGGCGTGCCCATCTATGTATCGGGCGGATCGTCGAAGACCCGGGGCGTTACGGAGGCAGATCTTGAAGGCAAAGGGGCCCAGTTCGCCACCCCCGGCCAGCTCGTTGAGTTGACATTCGCCGCTGACAGGGTCCTCTGCTACTGAGATATCAAGGCCGCACATAACGGCACATATGCTCGCTCGATCTAGCCGCACATAGTGCCGGCTATGCGCACGGTCATTTCTTGAGAATGGCAAGACCGACCGTGTTTCGCTCGGTTGAAATAGGTAGGGTCGATGGGGTGGTGGGAACGGTCGGTCAAACTGGCGGGCCCGCACACATCGGCACATATGTCTGGCACGTCGACACTGTGGAGGTCGTGCAACTGGGAGGGGCTGCCCTGCGAGAGAGATAGCCGGTAGCGACTCTGTGTTCAAGTTGCGACCGACGAACCTGGATTCAGTTATCCCGTTGGCGGCTTGCTATTCCAGGGGGTTTTCGTCAGGTCGGGGTCGACTGCCTCTTCGCGGACCAGCCGCGGCGGGTAGAATGATTGTTGTGAACACGCGAATGGTGGTCCTGCTCACGATCTTGGGCATGGTGGCTTCGGCTTGCGCTGGCGGCATGACGGACGCGGAGGTAGACGCGGCGATTTCCGAGGCCATTGAAGATGCGACGAGTTCCACTTCGATATCGACAACATCGGTCCCACCGGCCACGTCTACCACCAGCACGATGCCGGTCGCTTCGACATCCTCAACGACGACCGTCTCGAAGAGTCTCGTCGACATTGTCGAGGGCAGGTATCAGGGGGGCGTCGGGGCAGTCATCGTTGGAATGTTCGGGGAGACCGCACTGATGGCGGCCGCGGGGGTCGATGGCGACGGTCGGCCTGTTGACGTTGACCGTCCCTGGATGACGGCGAGTTTGGCGAAGGTGATCACAGCGACGGCAGTACTCCAGATCGTCGAAGCCGGAGGAGTCGACCTGGATGCTCCTATCGCTGACTACATCGACTTTCCTATGTCGGATCGCATCACCGTGCGCCACGTGATGCAGCACGAGAGCACGATTCCCAACATGTTCTCGCACATCGGTACGTGTACCGACGAATCCACTGTGGAAGAGATCAAACAACTGGCGGGCGCTGAGCCTGTCGGGGTTCCCGGAGAAGTGAGCGAATACTCGAACACGAACTACCTGGTGTTGGGCTTGTTGATCGAGGCTGCAACCGGACAGGACCCCGGCGAGTACATCAAGGAGCAAATCTTCAGGCCGCTCCGGATGGATGGTACCTACTGGTACGAATCACAGGAGGGTCCTGCTCCTTGGTGGCCCGAACCAGAGTCCAGCCAGGGTGTAGGTATCTTCGATTGCGGTGAGTTGGGCGCGACCATCAGCACGGACGGTGCGGTCGTGACGACCCTCCAAGATATGGACAGTTTCTATCGCGGCCTTTTCGGAGAGGTTCTGATCACCGATGAGACGCTGCAATCGATGATCCAGATGGATTCTCAGGTGTTCGGTCTTGGATACGGCCTCGGAATCATGGAACTGGCTGACGAATCGAGGCCCGATGACTTGCTCTACGGCCACGGCGGAGACGACGGTTGGTACCAGACCGCTGCGTTCCACGATCCCGTCAAAGGTAGATCGGTCGTCGTCTTCACAACTTTCGGAAACGAGTACAGCGTCTTGTTCGAGGTTGTCGACTGGGCCAATCAACAGACGAATTGAGCCTTCACCTGCGCGAGTGGTTGCTCCAATGTGCCACCGCCGACGACGCCCACGACACGTCCTCGGAAATTCCTGTCACGTCCGCCGAGGCTCTGATATCAGTATCCACCGCACAATCCCTTTGTCAACGGGTCCCTCTGACCCACCCATTACGGCACCTCTGTGCGGCATGGTGTCCCCTCTACCTTCGTACTGTCAGGTGTCCTTGCGATTCCAACCTGACGCAGAGATCAGAACGATCCCGATGAAGCCAAACCCCAGCGCCGCGCCAGACTCAAGTACATCCGCGAGCAAGAGACCAGCAGAGGCCAAGACGACGAGCAGTCCCGAGCCGAACTGAACCTTGTTCACATTGTCCAACACCAGGACCTCCTTCGATGTGGTTTCATCATCTCCAGTGCCAGCCGCAAAGTCCAGACCGTGAGGGCGTAAAACGCACATATCGGCACATATGCTCGCCCTCTGAGGCCATTCATATTGCCGGATATGGGCGGCCCGCTGGCTTGTCGCAGCGGCCTGCCTAGGCGAGCGTATTGGCTGCGGCGACGATGGTTATCAGGCCAACAACGAGCCATACCGCCAGCATGACCAGCCCTAGTTGCACGCTTTTGGGGTCTCCAACTCGGAAACCGGCCCGCTGCATTTCGACTCGGGTCAGGATTCCCCTTCCGGCGAAATAGAGATAGATGCTGCCGCCTACCAGGCCGAAGTATGGCCACGCTTGATGATCAAACAGAAGAAGTACGCCGGCGACGACCAGGGTCCAAAGCGTCAAGAAGTCCCAGAGGGCTTCGCCCCGGATGTCAGCCCAGTAGAGCGGCTCGACGGACTCCTCCTTCTCGACGAGGCTCAGTTTGGTGGCGGTATCTGGAGCGAACCGAGACAGCGTCTGCCCTCCCCATGCCAGCAACCCCAGAACAATCAGGACGACGCCCCACACGATCTCCATCACAGATATCAGGCCGATTCCCCACCGAATGCTGACAGATTGAATCCTTTCACGATGAACCAGATGGCCATGACCATTTCTTGAACCGCTATGGGGAGCAAGAGAACGATTGATGTTGTCGAGAACGGGTCGAGGTCGAGCAGCATGATTGACAGGGTCGAGACAATGGCGAGCGCTGCTCCAATTAGACCCCATATCGAGATGAATCGTGGGAGGAGCAACGATCGAAACATGGAGAGATTTAAGATGAGGGCTGTCACACCGAAGACAAGTTGGGTGCCAATCAAGTCGGTCCAATCACGGGCTGCCAAGAGAGCCGCACCGATTGACCCAAACTCGGTAGCACCGTCGACGACATCGGCTGACTCCCGGCTGACGGTGACCAGCGTGAGGAGAACGATGGCCCCAAGAACGATGACCATGCCTTCAAGCAATCTGGCGGCGAAGTACCCACGAGCAACACCTTCTGATTGTTGCTTCAGGACGGGGAACATCACGACGGGATTCGCTATGACGGCGACCGCCGAGACAAGG
>QMQC01000279.1 GCA_003648875.1 Actinomycetota bacterium | reverse complement strand
GGATTCGAACCTTATGCGCCCAACCACAGGGTCACCGCAGTAGACCGACCGAATCGTCCCAGCAGATTCGCTCTTGGGCAAATACAGCTCACAACCCGCCACCAGCCCAGGACTCGTCGAACCGTTCGAAGCCGAATAGGACTCGAACGGAGAGAAGCCCAGCGGAGGGAGTGGGATTCGAACCCACGGAACCGGCAAAACCGGCTCAACAGTTTTCAAGACTGCCGCCTTCGTCCGCTCGGCCATCCCTCCAAGAGGAATCATCGCAGCGAACCGGCAAGAACTTGAATCACTTCTCACCAAGCTGACGGACTTATGCGTCCAGGGAGGCCAACTCTTCGGTGAATCGCCCGACGGCAAACCCGAGGCGATCCTCAGGATTCTCTTCCGCCAACGCTGTCAGTACGGCCTTCTGTGCCTTGTAGTCATCACTCTGGATGCCCGCCCTGCTCTGCATCATGCGCCAGGCCTTCCTGCGCTCCACACAGAACAGAACCATCTGGCGAGACAATGCCATCGTGGCCGAACCCGCCTCTCCGTTGTCCAAGTCGATGTAGACGCCGAAGTCGGGTACGTAGGACGGGTGCGAAGAGTCGAGGACGTGGCGCTGCACCACATCGTCTTGGGTAACAAGTATCAGAAGATCGTCGAGGTGTACTAGTCCAGCGGTGTCGCCAACCTTGTGGAAGTGCCTTCGGAAGCGAGCCTCGGTGGCGGCCCAGTGAGCAACCGTGTAGATGTACTCCTCTTGCGTAGCCTTTGAGGTCACACGCGCCCAATCGCGGTCGCGGTTCGGATTACCAGCAAGATCCAGCGTCTCCGCGTACGTCTCACCAGCCGCAGGGTTGTGTACGAACTGTGGCATTCCCCTGGCGTCTCGCACACGGTTCGCCTGCACTGTGGAAAGGTTGTCAGCCACCCCGTGCTCCGGCTGACAGGTCGTAAACGACTGGATAAAGGCGGTGCCGCGATAGTCAAGGCCTTCGAGAATGGCCCGGTAGAACTGGGCAGTGTTGGCCAGTGATACCTGTGCGACATATGCGGAGCCGTGACCGCCGAGGAAGGACTCCGACACACTCTTCTTCTCGGTCAGCTTGCCCTGGGATGCGACACCAAACTGGTTCATGTCTCCGCCACCGAGCATCGGTGTGGAGTCGGAGTTCTGCCCACCAGTATTCGAATACACCTGGGTGTCGAGCAGAAGGAGCTTCACATTCGGACGGTTCTGCAGAACCACCTTTGATACGTTCTGATAACCGATGTCGCCCATGCCCCCGTCGCCGCCCACCGCCCACGCCTTCGGAAGTTCTCGCACCTCCTTGGCGGTAAGTGCTGCCTCCGTCATGTGGGTCAATTCGAAGTAGTCAGCTTCGGTGATTACATTCTCGGACCGATCGAGCAACCGATCAGCAAGGCGCTCAGGGACAACAGACCGATTCGAATGATCCAGAATGAAGCTCTCTCCGATCAGCCATGCGACGGTTGCTCCATCTTGGAACAGGGAGTTCATCCACGGATAGGGGTGTGGATTGTTTGGTGGCGTTGAGCCGTAAACGGTGTTACAGCCGGTGTGGGCGCCCATCGCCATGACCGACATCCCGTTGGGAAGGGTGCCTTCGATCGCCTGGAGGTCCCTGTGGTTGAAGGCGTCCTGGCGCATCGTCACGGTCATCGCCTCAACAATTTCGGCGTTCGTGATCTCGCCGTGGGCTTCGAGTCGAAGGTTTGTGTCATCGGACGTCTCGCCTCCGAGGCCCATGATCGAATGGGCTACGGCGCGACGGAGCAGCTCGTACTGCCCGGGGTGACCTTTTCGCAACGCCTCAAGCTTGGCGATGCCTTCAGCGTCGAGACGCTCAGCCTTGGCGTCGAGACGCTCAGCCTTGGCATGAAATAGCGGCCTCATGTAGGCCTCGGTGAGGCTGGCCACTGCATGAATTACCGACTTCTCTCCGCAGCCAGCGCAGGCCCCATCACCTGATACCAGGCCCTCATAATTGCTTCGCACCATTAGATGGTTCTTCAGGTGAGCAACATGCGACCCCATCGGGTCATCTGGATCGAACCGTCCCAGGTACTTGGGCGCGGTGTCCGGGAGTAGGTCGAGGAAGTTGGTGCCACTGACGTGGTCAGCGTTCAACTCTTCCGTCTCGTGGAACATCTCGAGCGCCTCATACGGGCACTCCATCACACATTCAGCGCAGCCCTTGCACAGGTCCGAGACCATGATGGCGAAGAGCCCTCCAGTGCCCTCCTCCTTTCGCTCCAGCGACCGAAAGACACCTGTCGCCTTGTGAAAAGCGAAAGGGACACGGTCGAAGAGCTCCATGAACTGGGCACGAGCACCGTCATCGAGTCCTTCGACTCCGCCTATCTCAGCCTTCAACAGATCCTTGAATGGCGTCGATGCCTTGTCGGCGATCTCCTGACTCATCGCGGACCGAAGCTGCTCTTCGACGGCTGGGAGTGCAGCCAACAGCAGCCGGCGCTGTTCGAGATCGACCACGTACGCCTTGGCTGCGGTTTGGAGGACGGTTCCCATATCTTGGGCTGTGTTGGGTAGGGCGGTATCTGGACAGGCTGTTATGCAATCCATGCACGCCGTGCAGTTCTCGGCGATCCACACCGGTGTCTCGCGACGGGCGACGTACTTGGATGCTGTCCGACCGGTGGCTGCAGCCATCATCCCAACAGCCGAGAGTGGTGAGGCTGGCTGGTTGTATCCGAGACCTGCCCGGAACTCTTTGTCGAAGGTCGTGATTTCGGCCAAGGGGATACGAACACTCTGGTCGGCGCTGGGTACTCGGGGGGGTACCACCACAGCGCACGAATCGCACGGCATTAGTGACGGTGATCGCATCGAAGACCGGTCGGCCGCCCCTAGATCTCCGTGAGGAACATCTACGACGAGGTCGTAGCCAGCTGTCATCACGGTCATGTTGGATTCGACTACGGCATCCCCAAACCGCCCGAACTTCTTCTCGTACTGGCCGCGAACGATCTCTCTAAACCGGGCATCAGACACGTCATAGTCTTCGAGAAATCCCGACACCTTGAAGAAGGCACCGAGGAAGGCGTTCCCCTGCATGCGGAGTTGGAGATCCTCACGATCGGTGGCCTCGCGCGCAATGCGGAAGCCGGGCAGCGTATAGATGCTGATCTTCTTGTCGATGATCTCTTGGCGATATTGAGCAGGAATTCGCTGCCACACCGTCTC
>QMQC01000278.1 GCA_003648875.1 Actinomycetota bacterium | reverse complement strand
GGCCGGCGATCGTCGGCGCGGACTGGCGTCACCCAACGGGGCCGGGTCCCAACTTTGATGGATTGGGCAGACATCCGGTCGTTTACATCGGCTATGACGACGCCTACGCCTATGCACTTTGGTCAGGGCTCGAGCTGCCGACGGAGGCTGAGTGGGAATACGCAGCACGCGGCGGATTGGATGGTGCTGAGTTCGTCTGGGGGCAAGTCGTTGCCCAGGACACGCCGGACCCGAAGGCCAACACATGGCAAGGGGGATTTCCATACGAGAACACTCCGGTCGATGGCTGGAAGAGAACCAGTCCAGTCGGCTCATATGAACCCAACGCCTATGGCCTCTATGACATGGCGGGCAATGTTTGGGAATGGACCGATGATTGGTATCAGGATCGGTCGCGGGTACCGCAACAGGTGTCGTGTTGCGCTCCGGAGGGGCCGCGAAAGTCAACCAGAGAAGAGAGCTACGACCCAACGCAGCCCGCGGCCAAGATCCCTCGGAAAGTCATCAAAGGCGGGTCGCACCTCTGCACTCTTCAATACTGTTTCCGCTACCGGCCCGCAGCCCGCCAACCACAGACGCTCGACACCAGTACCAGCCACATCGGTTTTCGCTGCATCAAGAGAATCAGTCACGCAGTCTGAAGCCAGACACACAACTGCCGACGTCCAAGCACGACTTACGTTCCCCTCTTGACCGCTATTCAACGGAGTCGTCGTCGACGACGCTGCCGATCCAGGACAGGGCGTCCGTATGGGCTCGCCTGAGCGTCGCACCGATTCGCTCGTCGGAGGTATAGAGATTGGTCTCTCCGATTGTCGCCGTCACCCCCGTTACGTCGAACTGCTCGAGGAGGCGCCCGTCGGAGCTGATGATCACAAGCTTGCTGTCAACATCGGACAGGCTCTTGGCGTATCGCAACAGGATGTCCATGAACGTCGAACCGATGTCGGTTCGACCACGAAGCCTCAGGATGACGACAGAATTCCCGGACGATGGAAGGACATTGGGAAGTTCCTCCTCGAACACCGCAGCCGCCGCAAAGAACAGACTTCCGTAGGGCTGGAGCACGATCGCCTCACCGGATGGGACGACCGCAGGTGGGTCGGTTTCGATCAGGTCGCCGTCGTCCGTCACGAGCCACCGTTTGACGGTGACGCTGTTCGACTGCGTGATGATGTACAGGATCATCGAAATACCGACACCGATTACGACGGCGTACTGAAGCGCGATAACCATTGTCAACGCAAAGGTGACGGCCATCACGGTCGCCTGCATGTTGCCCGTCTTCCACACGGCCATGATGTCGGCGGGCTTGATCGTTCGGTAGCCAACCGTCATCAGGAGCCCTGCAAGAGCAGGCATCGCGATATAGCCAACAGTCGATCCAAACAGCAAAACCACGACGGCCATGACGATGCCCGCAATAAGCAACGCGACACGAGACTTCGCTCCCGCTTCCTTCACAAGTGACGAGGCAGACATCGATCCACCGACGGGCATTCCCTGGAAGAACCCAACAGCTACGTTCGCCGCCCCCTGGCCGATGAAATCCCGGGACGCGTCCGGGTATGTCCCATCGGGATTCGGGAAGTTCGAAGAGATACCAGCGCCGTGTACCAGGCCAACGAATGCAAGAGCAAGCGCGGGTATGACCAACGCAGGAATTGCGCTGAACATCGGCATCATCGGCATAGGGAGCGACCTCGGTATATCTGCGATGTCGCGGAGCTGAGCAACATCCCAACCAAGCAATGTCACCACAGCCGAAGTGCCGATGACTGCCACAACCAACCCCAATGATCCGAGTTTGGTCCGCTCAAGGACGAGAATGAGAATGATCGTGGCACTTCCGATAACAATCGTTCCGAAATGTGCCTGACCGATGTTGAATATCGTGTTGAAGGCCCTGGCGACACGATTTGCCCCTTCGGCCTCGTACCCGGTGAAGTTGCTCAATTGGCCAAGAACGATGTTCACTCCGACAGCACTGATGAACCCAACCAATACCGCGTTCGACACGAATCGAAGGACCGAACCGAGCTTGAGAAACCCAGCAGCGAGCATCACGACCCCTGTGAGCACAGACAACGTGAACAGCGCCCGATCGGGGTCGCTTGAGCCATGGACCGCACCGACGTCTGCAACGACAATCGCCATTGCTCCGGTTGCCTGTACAGCCATGAAGGCCGAACTCGTGGTGAGTCCTCCCGCGAAAGTACCGACCATGTATGCGTACAGACCGAACAGAGGATTCACACCTGCCAGGAGACCGCCAGCCAACCCGTCTGGGACGCTCTCGACGCCAAGCACAACACCCGCGACGGCATCGTGGCGCAGGGTGTCGCGACGAAACAGAGAGCGAATCGACTTCAACCAGAACCTCCGTTGGAAGCAAGCCACATCGTACAGCGGGATCTGCGTGATGGTTGAGCTTCAGCGATCACCGAAAGCAGCTTCTAGACGATGGCGCTCAAGGCCGTCAGCGCTCCTGCGAGGTGGCCTCTCGCTTCGGTCAGGGTTCCGGATGCCGATCGTTCGCGGTCGGCAGCTTGTGTCGAGGCCGTCTCGTCGGAGGTCTCGACCGTCCGGGAGTTGAGCCGAGCCTCAGCCCTCGCATCAACTGCAGCGCGGGTTGTACGGAGGGCCGTCACCACGTTGCGGGTGGTCTCAGCGGACTTCTGGTCCGGAGCGGTCGCCTCGGCGTGATAGAGGCTGCTGTTTGCCTGGTCCGTCCGGTCGCCGAGCTGCGCCCATATTCCGGCAAGGGACGTTCCCGCCGCGGCGCCGGCATTCGACGCACCTTCGAAAAGTGCGTTGCCCCGCCACACCGCAAGGTCCTCCGTGAGGCTGTCGTACAGCCAACGAGCCTGAGCGTATCCCCCACGAGTGTGGTCCTTCCATGTGACTTCCGGCGCGGCGGCGACAGGTACGGGTGCGTTCTTTCGGGACCGCCCCATCAGCCAACCGATCAGCAAGACGACGAGCAGTAGACCAAGCCCGATCCAGATGGCTTCCTGCGGCAAGCCCTCATCATCTCCGCCATCGGGTGCTTCAGCTTCCGGAGGAGCTGCGGTTGGCTCAGGTGCTGACGTGGGCTCAGGTGCTGACGTGTGCTCGGGTCGCTCGATGGTGGGTGTAGGTGCGCCAGGTTCGGGCGGTTCCAGGGACGGAGCACCGCCCTGGCATGCGGCGAGCAGCACGGCGATCGCGACCGCGACGAATAG
>QMQC01000277.1 GCA_003648875.1 Actinomycetota bacterium | reverse complement strand
TCAGGAGGAGGCCGTCTGAGCGGTAGATCACACCTGAGCCGAGGCCGGTCGGGGTCTCTATCTGAACGACTGACGGAGCAACCGCCGCCGCTGCGAAAGCGACGCTGCCTCCGAGCGAATCCGAAGTTGTTGCTGTGGGCCCTGCAATGGTGATCGTCGGATCTGACGTCAGGCTTGTGGCCAATAGGAGACCTGCCAGCAATCCAATGACGACCATCGCCAGTGCACCGAGAACTGGGCGATTCCTACGCCGGCGCTGCACCGGACCCATCGCAACATCCTCTATCGAATCTCCCGGAGTCTCGGGAAAGAGTTCCGGTTGTTGGCCAGAGGTTTGCGACTCTGTATCGATCGTCATTCTTTTTCACCCTTGTTGACCTACGACGGGAACCTGCAAGAAAGCGTCGCCAATACGACAATGACTGGTTCCCGACGCTTTGCCGACCCGACGCTCCAGGCCGGAACGACGGAACCGTGGGAGTATCAAACCGATGGGGTCACGGCTAGCGTTCCGGATGCCTGGACGCTGCAGATCGATGTGACCCTCGGTGGGGACGAGGTCCAGGTCCCCATGTATGTACGTCCAGAGGACGACCGAGTGTTCTGGTTCATCGACTGCGGCGATCCACCCGGCTGAGACGCTGGGCCTCTGGCGTTGATGCCTGCCGCATGTGGTCGAAGACAACATACGAGCAATGGCGTGCAGCCGTGGCGCAAGGCCTGCTCACAGCTCCAAACGCTGGTAGATCAGTGCGGTTTGAACGGCTTCCCGATGGTCGCCTATTGGGCGCCGCAATCGTTGATGCTCGCCGTATGTCATGACTCCATGTGCCTGGAAGCGGACGTGAGTCCATTCGCAGCTGTCAGAACCTACGACCTCGCGGCTCTTCCCGACGGATCGCCAGTGCTCGTCTACTTCGCGTTCTCAAAGGGTGAGCCTGCGCCTGGTGATGAGGAGATCCAGCGGCCCGTCGACCTCTGGGTAAGCGCCTGCATGTCAGGCACCTGCGTCGGGGGTTGAACGCGAAGGCCCGATGTGTTTCGCTCACCGTGCTCACAGGGTTCCGTTCACAGGTGACAGCTGATAGGGCGGGAGTACGGGAATCCGGTCGCCGGAAAGTCGCGTACACGACATGTGCATGAAAGGGACATGGGCACCTACGCGGCTACCATCGCACCCATGGTTGACCTTTACGAGTACATCGTTGACGTGCCAGACTTTCCCGAGCCGGGCATCATCTTCAAGGACATCACCCCGCTTCTTGCTTCGCCTGCGGCGTTCCTGCAGGCAGTCGACGAGATGGCTGAACCGTTCCTCGTATCAGGCGTCGACATCGTCGTCGGAATCGAGTCGCGGGGATTTCTCCTCGCTGGGTCCATCGCGGAGCGAATCGGGTCAGGCGTCGGGCTTGTTCGCAAGCCGGGGAAGCTACCTCGCGACACCGTGGCTGTGACCTATGACCTTGAGTACGGTACGGACACGCTCGAGATCCACACAGACGCCTTCCCCGAAGGTGCCCGTGTACTGATCGTCGACGATGTGCTTGCGACCGGTGGCACGCTCGCGGCGAGCAGGGAGCTCATCGTCAAGGCCGGGGGAGTGGTGGTGGGCGCAACGATGCTCCTTGAACTCTCGTTCCTCGACGGAAGGTCACGGTTCGACGATCCCCTCCACGCCCTGCTGGTGTATTGAGACGGCCACCGGCCGTCGATCACCCTGTTCACGATTCACGCGCTCCGCGCTCCGCGAGCACTAGCGTCGTCGAACCCTGAGTGAGCGGGTTCTGTGAACAGCGGACTGTCTACTGTTTATCGCATATGAACGATCAGCTCGAATCTCTTCAACCCGGTGCGGCGATTCCCTGGGGTGGCACGAACGTGTCGTACGTGTCCGACGAGCTGTCAGCGGCCTTCAAATCAGGTGATTCGCTCATCGTTCTCCAACATTCCGGTGAGTTGCTCCACATCCCCGGCGAAGTTGCCGCTCTCGCCCACGAGGCGGTTACCGAAGCAGTCGATGCGTTCGGCGCCATGGGTTCTGTGGCAGACGATCAGATCACCGGGTTCTACGCGGCCTTTGCCGACGCTCTTGCCGACGACGTCAGGTTCGCCCCGATCGCTGCAGCCAATGAGCTAGACGTAGCTCTTGCACGCGAGCGCGGCCGGAGTGCCACCAGATTGGTACTCGACGACACTATGCGAAACGACATGGTCGAAGGTCTCCTCGGCTGGGCGAACGCACCGTCTGGTAGGGGTCGTGTTGTGGAAACGGTTCATCACGACGACTGGCGGATCGAGCTTGTGTCCGACGGACTCGGGGTCATCGGGTTCGTGTTCGAGGGAAGACCGAATGTGTTCGCTGACGCGACCGGGGTGCTCCGAGGAGGGAACACGGTTGTGTTCCGGATCGGTTCCGATGCACTCGGGACAGCCGAGGCGATCGTTGAGCACGCACTGAATCCCGCTCTCGCCGATACCGGTCTGCCGAGCGGCGCAGCTTCTCTTGTGGCGAGTCCGTCCCGCGCAGCAGGGCTGGCGATGATGTCAGACCCGCGGCTCTCTCTTGCTGTCGCCAGGGGCTCGGGCCGGGCGACAACCCGCCTAGGAGCAGTCGCCCGCCAGGCAGGAAACGCCGTAAGCCTCCACGGAACGGGGGGTGCGTGGATCGTTGCCGGTGACGATGCCGACGCACAGGATCTCGTCGCAGCGGTGTACCACTCGCTCGATCGCAAGGTGTGCAACACGTTGAACACACTCTGCATCCCAAGGTCTCGGGCGGCTGAACTCATTCCCGTCGCGCTCGAAGCTCTCGAGCGAGCCGGGGAGCGCCGAAGCACGAATGCGAAGCTGCATGTGCTCGAGTCTTCGGTGGGGTATGTGCCATCTGACTGGTTCGAGCGTTCTGTTCCGATCGCCAGAGCCGAGGGCGACGTAACCGAACCACAGGCTGAAGCGATCGGCGAAGGCCGCCTCGGAGACGAGTGGGAGTGGGAGGACAGCCCCGAGATCACACTTGCGGTCGTCGATTCGGTGGACCAGGCCGTTGCATGGTTCAACCGATACAGCCCCAGGTTCGTTGCATCGCTTGTGTCCGATGATCTGGACGCCCAGGCTCGCTTCTTCGCTCGAATAGACGCGCCGTTCGTCGGCAACGGATTCACACGGTGGGTCGATGGTCAATACGCCCTCGACAAGCCCGAACTCGGTCTTTCGAACTGGCAGTCAGGCAGGCTGTTCGG
>QMQC01000276.1 GCA_003648875.1 Actinomycetota bacterium | reverse complement strand
GTGTTCACCAAGCCTGCCGTGATGATCTCGTGCGCGACGGTGTTGGAGAGGGCTATATCTGAGCCGACATCTATTCCGAGCCAGGTGTCTGCCCACTCGGCAGACTCTGAGCGCCTGGGGTCCACGGTGTACATCTTGGCTCCGCCTCGGATGCCTTTGGCGAGGTGGTGAAAGAAGATGGGGTGGGCATTGCGCGCGTTCGAACCCCACAGGACGATCAGGTCCGTGATCTCGATCTCCTTGTACGAGGAGGTACCACCCCCGGCTCCGAGCACTGCCGCCAGACCGGCGACGGACGGAGCGTGTCAGGTGCGGTTGCAGCTATCGACGTTGTTGGTGCCCAGAACCGTTCGGGCGAACTTCTGCGCAACGAAGTTCATCTCGTTCGTTGCCTTCGAACACGAGAACATGCCGGTTGCCGTGCCGGGGTTGCGCTTGAACCCCTTTGCAGCAGCCGCCAGGGCGGTATCCCAGTCGGTCGCCTTCAGCTCCCCGTCGACCCTGACCATCGGCGTCGTCAGACGCTCATATCGAGTACCCATCTCACCTCCCTCCGTGGAGGCGGAGAGTACCAGCCAGCGTTTCGCAGTCTGGCGTCGATTCGCGCCGGATATGGCCCAAATCGACGCCAGACCCGGTTTAGACGATTCTGCGGTCGGATGCCCAGCGAGCGAGTTCGTGGCGATTGGAGAGCTGGAGCTTGCGTAGGACCGAAGACACGTGGGTCTCAACGGTCTTGGTTGAAATCGAGAGACGGTGTGCTACCTGTTTGTATTGGTATCCGCGTGCGATCTGGCGCAGCACCTCTTGTTCCCGTGGTGTGAGCTGATCAAGTTCGGGGTCTTCTTCGATGGGCACTGCTTTGGAGAACGCCTCGAGGACGAAGCCTGCGAGGGATGGTGAGAACACCGCATCACCGCTGTCGACCCTTCGAATCGCGTCAGCGAGCTCTTCGGGGCTGATCGACTTCGTCACATATCCCCGGCACCCTGCACGGATCATCGCGATCACATCCTCTGGCGCGTCCGACACCGATAGTGCAAGGAATCGGATGTCCGGGTTCGTTTCAGCGATGTTCGACACGATCGCGACGCCGCCGCCGCCAGGCATGTGGACATCAACAAGTACGACGTCTGGCCTGTTGGTACGGATGTCATCGATAGCTGCATCGACGTCACTGGCGACACCAACCACGGAGAAGTCGCTCTCGAGCTCGGCGCGCACACCGCTGAGGAAGAGAGCGTGGTCATCGACCAGGAATACCGTTGTCATGCGTCTCCTCCCGGCATCGTCAGATGCACCTCGGTACCGATTCCCTCGGAGGATTCGATCTCTGCGGTCCCCCCGTTGCGCGACATGCGCCCGCGGATGGACTCCGAAATCCCTTTGCGGTCCTTGGCGACAACGTCGGGATTGAAGCCTCTGCCCTGGTCTGTCACGAACACCTCGACGCCCTCTTCGGTCGCTTCTGCAAAGACTGACACCTTCTGCGCCCCCGAGTGTCGTGCTGCATTCATCATTGCTTCAGTGGTGGCTCCGACGAGCGACTTCTGGCGAGCGGATGAGAGCTCGTCCTCACCAACGACGACCACGGAAACGGGGATGTCGTGAGCCTCCTCGACCCTGGCAGCGGCTGCTCCGAGCGCACCACGGAGTGTCTCTTCATCCGACGCATCAGGGTCGTAGAGCCACGCCCGGAGATCTCTCTCCTGGGCGCGGGCAAGAGTGACCATCCTCTTCGGATCGTCCGTGCGTTGGATGAGCGCAAGGGACTGGAGTACGGAGTCGTGGAGATGGGCTGCCATCTCGGCGCGTTCCTCTGATCGGATCCGTGCCCTTCGCTCGGTACCGAGATCCTCGATGAGAGACCACAACCAAGGACCGCCGACGATGAGGAATCCGACGAGAGTGAGGATGGTCGCGACGACGAGGGCGCCCGTGGACTGGAGTGCATCTATTGAGGTGAGCACAAAGGCAAGACCAATAACCATCATCCCCAGCCCAGCGAGAACGAGCCACCACGGACGCCTCGAGGTGCCCAAGACGCCTTGCAGGGACTGTTCGTAATTGAAACCGCTTGTGTCGATGGCTATTGCAAGCCCGAACAGCACGAGGATGATCGGCCAGGTGACAGGACCGAACCACAATCCGATTCCCTTGAACAGCAACATGCCTGCGGCGAACATCACCCCGATGCCGATCTTCTGTCGCGTGGTGGTACTGGATGGCTCGGGTTGTTCGTCGGCTTCGGGGACGAGCAATGCCGCAAGAACATACACAAGCAACCCGAGGCCACCTGCAAGCATCGCGGACAAGAAGGCGGCACGGATGTAGATCGGCCTGATGCCGAGCCGTTCGCCGATTCCGCCGGCCACACCGGTCAGCAGTCGATCGCTCGTCGAACGGCGAAACGGCCAATCGATGGATCGTTGTTCGGAGGTGGCTGTCACAATGAACCAATGGTGTCACAGGCTGTGCCCTGCCACAACTGGGGACGACCCTGAGGGAACCCTGAGACCTCAGGAATCGACAGGATGGTTCCCGATTGTGGGATCTGCAGATTCACGACACGATTGCGACATGACTGGTAACAACTCCAACCCAAGCCCATCGACCACGTTGAGGCGTTCCAAGGATCACAAGGTCTTTGCTGGGGTGTGCGGAGGGCTCGGCGAGCACTTCGACATCAACGCCTGGTGGTTCCGATGGGCGTTCATCATCCTTGCGTTCTTCGGACTCGCCGGTATCGCCCTCTATGTTCTGGCATGGCTTCTGATTCCTCGTGCCGACGGCACTGGGTCTGTCGCCGGCGGGTGGTTCGACGAACTCGACCTGAGCGATGCGGGGACACTCTTCGGTGTGGCCCTCATCGGCGTGGCGGCATTGATCGTCGCTACGAATGTATTTCACGTTTCGGGTGCCGTCTTCATAGCGGGTGCTCTCGGTGTGGTCGGATTCCTTCTGTACAGAGGTGACCTTCGACCGCCTGTGAGGGTGACGATCACCAAGGACGACGATCCAGATTCGGGAGGACCCTCGCCCACATCGGACGAGCCACCCGCCTTGAGCGAAGACGAAGCAGACATCCCCCCGGCAGCTCCCGGGGCTGCCGCGGCCGGGACTGCCGCTTCGGTGGCTACCAAGCCTCCAAAGCCACCGAAAGAGATGAAGCCGCGTCCTCCCAAGTCGATGCTCGGTCGGCTCACGATGGCTGTGATGCTCATTGGATTGTCGTCGATGGCACTC
>QMQC01000275.1 GCA_003648875.1 Actinomycetota bacterium | reverse complement strand
GCCTCTTCGATCTGAGTAGCTGACGTTGCTTCCAGGACGAGGAAGATGGTATGCGCCGGAGCATCGGCATACGCTCCAACTAGCTCGGCATCTGACTCTGTGATGCCAGCGATGGCCTTCACAATGGTCTCTTTGGCTCGATCGGCATCGTGGTAGGGGCACGCTTCCCAGCTGTGGGTGTGCTTGACATGAAACAGCATCGAATACTCCATGGATCTGGCTGACCGTTGAAAGGCTTCAGATACGAGTAGTTCGGTGCAGAGTTGATTGTCGCCCTCTGAGGGTGCCTGATCGACGCCTTCGTGCATGCTGAATGTCTATGTGCCGGGCAGTATCAGGGTGTGCTGAGCTTCGGGCAATCAGGCCGGGCCCGGTACCCTGCGCGGACTTCGATGAAGTCGGCCAGTTGCACGAACGGGTCGAAGCCAACAACATTGGCCGCATCCGCCACGAAGTTGGACAGGGCGTTGATGTCGTAGAAGTAGGCTTCACCGTCGAGGTCGCTCACGAGGTATTCCACGCCGCCCAGGTCAGCGCTCGTTGCCTCGACGATGCGGACCGCTTCATCGATGAGGTGATCCGGCGGGATGAAGCCCTCGACGAGATCGCTCGCATCGGCGACACCTCGTGCCGGGTCGCAGTAATCGGCGGGGCAGAGGTTGAACGAGCCTGGCTGCAGTCGCAGCTTGATTGCGTAAAGGAACCTTCCATCGAGAATCTCGACTCTCACGATCGAGTCTTCTCTGGCCGCTAGCTTCTCCTGCACTATGCCGCTGCCGTCGGGCCCGAGGTCGTCCACCAGCCCTGCCTCGACCGCTGACGCCAGCTCCGCCGGCGTCTGATACTCGCTGATTCCTGCCCCGCTGCCGCCGATGTTGGGCTTCACGAGCACAGGAAACGTCAAATCGTTCGCGGCCGCAGCGATCTCACCGGTATTCAGGACCGAACGCCCCTCGGGATGGCGCACCATTTCGCGTCTGAGCAGTTCCAGCTGATTCCGTTTGGACAGTTCGAACTCGTATGACGCAGACCCGTTGATGACAGGAACTCCCTCAGATTCGACGTTACGGAGGAACTCGGGGGTCTGGAGCATCGCCGTCATGTGACCCCTCGTCCATGCCGATGGACTCATACGGTTGACCAGGACGTCCCACCCACCGACGAAGGTTGGATCGAACTCGCCGCTCGATGCATCGATCTCGGACCACTTCAGATCTCGCCGATCCAACTCGTCGAACAGGGGCGCATTCCATTCGGGGTGCTCGTGGAATACTGCAACCGACATAACGAGGCCCTTCCTGTTCGTTCGATGAATCAACCCTGTGCTGGTGAGGTTGATTCCGTCAACCACGAGACAGCGATCAACCTCGGCCACCCGCAATATGGGCTGACCAGGAACTCTGCTTCAGACGCACCATGGCGATCGTGCCGACGATCGGGCCGGGGACGAGGACGAGGAATGCCCAGCGCCATGACGTTGCATCTGCAATCAGCGGAACGATCGAGATCGTGACCAGGGTGAGCATGAACCCCACCGCGGTTTGCAGGGTCAGCGCGGTGCCCCTGACCTCATCGTCCACCACCTCGGTGACGATGGCAGAGAACTGTGCAGAGTCAGACACCACCGTCAGTCCCCATATCAGGAGGACGCCGACGAGAAGCCAGGCCGGTGCACCAAAGACAAGGACCGTCGCGGCAGCCGCTGCACCGGAGATGACCATCGACCCACCGGCAGCAAGCGTTCTGCCGCGCCGGTCCGCAATGCGCCCCGCAAGCCAGGAGCCGACACCGCCGATGGCGATCACTGCGAAGGTGATGACCGATGCAGAGTCAGAGAACCCCGCGGCCGTGACATAGAACGCCACCCATGTCCATGCCGCGTACAGCTCCCACATGTGCCCGAGATATCCGAGCGTTGCGAGCCTGAAACCCTGGTTGCCAACGATGCTTCGAACGTGGGACCAGGAGAACGCGGACACGGCCGTCTCAAACGGTCCGTCTCCTGCGACAAGCATCATCCCTGCGGATGCAAGAGCGAGCCCGGATGCGCTGAGCAGCACGAGCTGCCAATCGAGACCGAGTCCCCGCACAAGATGCGGCAGAGCACTCCCGACGGTCAGCGCTCCGATGAGAATCCCGAGAGCGGTCCCCCTCCCCTCGCGGAACCAGCCAGCGATCGCTTTCATCCCGCTCGGATACACGCCGGCGAGCGCAACCCCCGTGAGGAACCGCACCAAAATAACGATGGGAAGATCCCCAGGACCGAGGAGGACGAGGGCACCATTCACGAGAGCCCCAGCCACCGCGGAGATGGCGAACAGGTGCCGTGCACGCACACGATCCGCCAGGTTCAGCAGCGAAGATGCCAACGCTCCGACAACGAACCCGATCTGCACGGCGAGGGTCAGCAGGGGAACCTGGCCATCGGTGAGTGCCCATGCATCTTGTAGGGAGTCAGCAACGGCAGACGCGGAGAACCACAGTGACAGGGCTAGCAGTTGTGAGCTCGCGATGATCGCGAGCGCCCGTCGTTGTCCTTCAACACGCATGTTGTTGCAAGGCGAACACGCCTCCTCTTCTTCCCGGTCCCGCTTCAACCCATGTACGCTCACTCGACATGACGACCCAGCAAGAACTGACCCAACCGGTCGCGAACTTCGGAGTGATCGGACTTGCCGTGATGGGCCAGAATCTAGTGCTCAACCTCGAAGACCACGGCTTCGGGGTTGCGGTCTTCAACCGAACTTCGGCTCGTACGGAGGCTTTCGTCTCTCAGAACGCCGGACGGTCGATCCATGGATTCGCAGACCTGGATTCGTTCGTGGGGTCGATTGCGCGCCCCAGACGCATCCTGCTCATGATCAAGTCGGGGCAGTCGGTCGATGATCAGATCGCGGCTCTCCTTCCCCTGCTCGACGAGGGTGACGTCATCATCGATGGTGGGAACTCGTTGTTCACCGACACCGCCCGTCGACAGGACGATCTCGCCGAAAGCGGCGTCCACTTCGTTGGCGCGGGCATCTCCGGTGGCGAAGATGGTGCACGCTGCGTGCCGTCGAGCTTGCCGGGCGGAGAGAGGACGGCATGGCCGATCATCGAGGATGCATTCCTCGCAATCGCAGCGAAGGCCGAGGGCGAACCTTGCTGCGCTTGGATCGGACCGGGCGGTTCCGGCCATTTCGTCAAGATTGTGCCCAACGGGATCGAGTACGGCGACATGCAGGTGAGCGCAGAGGCCCACGACCTCAGGGGGCGCGGT
>QMQC01000274.1 GCA_003648875.1 Actinomycetota bacterium | reverse complement strand
GTTCAGCAACGCGTTCGCCAACACGGTTGCCGTGAGCAACCCAGCGGTGGTCATCCCGCTCACGATCGCGGCCTTCGCCGCATATGCGTTCGCATGGATGGAATTCCCCGGACGCAACCTCTTGTTCGTGATCGTCGTGGGACTCATGGTTGTACCGCTACAGATGGCGTTGATCCCGATTCTCCGTGTGTATACGGCCATCGGTGTCACGGGGACGTATCCGGGAGTGTGGCTCGCACACGCCGGCTTCGGGTTGCCACTCGCGGTGTACCTGTTACGAAACTACATGGGGTCTCTGCCGTCCTCGATCATTGAGTCGGCGACCATCGATGGCGCAGATCACTTCAAGATTTTCTCCAAGCTCATCGTGCCGTTATCTGTTCCGGTTCTGGCGTCGTTCGCAATCTTCCAGTTCCTCTGGGTATGGAATGATTTCCTTGTGGCGCTGGTGTTCCTCGGTATCGACCCGGAAGTTCGAGTGTTGACCGTCGAGCTTGCTGATCTGGCTGGACGTGGTGAGGGTGCCCTCAACCTGCTGCCCGCTGCAGCGTTTGTGACGATGATCGTTCCTCTCGCGGTGTTCTTCGGACTGCAGCGGTTCTTCGTTCGAGGCCTCACGGCAGGATCTGTGAAGGGCTAGGGAGAGCTCTGGACACGAGATGACCACGGAGGTATCGGCACAGTCCCTGAGGGATGAGCTGAAGCGACGTAACTGGCTTGCGATAGCTGTCGCGACCGTTGTCATGGTGTTCAGCTACTTCCCGTATGCGTCCTCGTTCACATCGCTTCCCGGTGGAGAGGTCGAGATCAATCCTGCTCTGGTCGGTATCGGTTTCGTCATCGCCCCCTTCGTCTTCATCACGCTCGGATTCGTCTCACGCAATCCAAAGGCTCCCAAGCGGGTGCTGCAGTCGATGGTCATGCTTATTGGTCTTGGATTTTCTGTCGGATTGCTCGCACCCGTGTTGGGTGCAACCGCCGCGTTCGCCGGTGGAGCCGTGCTCTGTCTGAATCCGCCGCGTGCTGACAATGTATTCAAGTGGCGAATCGGCGCTGCCGTTCTGACGGTGGTGTACGTCTTCGTCCTGTTGATAACCGCTACGCCTGCAGGGGTGTTCTCTGGGGGCCTACTGCCTTTGCTGATGGTTGGCTTCGCAGATGAGTATTCGACGTGGGCATACGGGAGGCGTGCTTCCGCCTGATTCAGCGTGTATGTTTGGTCCCTACTACCGAGGAGTCGTGACCGCTGACACTCCGAGGCCACTCGGGGACAGCTCTCGTTGTTCGTCTGGCGACGGTGTCGCTGGGCGTCCTCGTTGCCATCATCCTCTGGCAGCAATTCGCCGGGGAATCCGTCGGGAGTGTTTCAGATAGATACGGGGGTTCACTCTCCGATGCTGTGACATCGGTAGATCTTGATCGAGCGAAGGTGCTGCTTGGTGGCGGTGCTGATGCCAACGAACCTGTAGTGCAAGGATTCACGCCCATCATGCGCGCAGCGATTCGCGACGATACCGAGATGGTTGATCTGCTGCTCGACGCGGGAGCCGACCTTGATGCTGTGGCTCTGGAGGGCCTGGCCGTGCTGCACATCGCAGCGGAGGCGGGAGCGGTGAACGCAGTGGGTGCGCTTCTCGGAGCTGGAGCGGATCCCGATGTTCGATCACACAATGGGATGAATGCGCTTGAGCACGCCGCGGCCGCAGGTAGCGCTGGAGCGATCAGGATCATTGCTGTCACCGGTGCCGATGTCGATGCTCAGTCAGAAATCACAACCCAGGGTCACGGCTATCCAGTCGATATCGGGTCGACCGCGCTTGGAATCGCGGCACGATCGGGTCACACCGAAGCGATGGTCGCCTTGCTCGACTCGGGTGCTTTTGTCGACGCCCCGTCGTTGATAGGGCACACTCCGCTACTGGTAGCGATATTCGCCGGGCAGCCCCCGGAAGTGGTTTCTCTGCTGCTCGACGCCGGAGCCGATCCGACCGTGACGGCGGTGTGTCGCACGAGATGCTCCTACGACGTGGGTGATGCCCTCACCTGGGCGCATCGCATTGGCGATCCGAGCGTTGTGCCTCTCATCGAGGCGGCCCTCGATAGGTGACCGCGCAGCCCTCACTCTAACCTGGGCTCGACGAATCGGTGACCCGCAAACCATCCCGCTCACCGAAGCCGCACTCGATGAGTGAGCCCGTGAAGAACCATTGGTCGTCGACAACCACCACGGTCACCACTCGGCCAGAATGAGCGCTAGCGGTGACGTTCGCAGAGACCAAAGGGCGGTTGAGAATGGGAGGCTTGGAGATGACACGAGGACAACTGTCGTTGCCGGACTCCCGGCTGTGACCCTCACGGTCTTGGCTCTCATCGTTTTCCAGCGCGTCGACCGCGAGCCAACTGAGGTCGCGACAGGTGTGGACGAGCTTTCGCTTTCCGACGCTGTCGTGGCCGGCGATCTCGACCTCGCTGAGGCACTTCTCGATGGCGGGTTAGATCCCGCGAGCCATTGGTGCAGGGTTACACACCATTGACGCGGGCTGTGATCCGCGACGACACACGGATGATCGGGCTGCTTCTCGACGGCTGAGGATATGTACGATCAGGCTTTGCACGACTGCGGTCGTGCGGGAGGAGTCAACGATGATCTCGGTAAGCCCAACCACAGGCGACACGATCGCGGAGTATGCCGACACCACAGCGGATCAGGTGGAGCACCACATCGCTCGCGCACATGAACTGCAGCGGGAGTGGTCACACACAGATGTGGCTGACCGATCGTTGTTGATGCACGACCTGGCCTCTGTTCTGGAACGAAACAGGGAAGACCTCGCCATCTTGATGGCCGATGAGATGGGCAAGCCGATCACACAGGGGCGTGCTGAGGTCGACAAGTGTGCGTGGGTGTGCCGCTACTACGCAGAAGAGGCCGAAACGATCCTCGCAGACATCAGTGTCGATACGGGTCGCGTTTCGAGCTACATTGCCCACAGACCCCTCGGAATCGTTCTTGTGATCATGCCGTGGAACTTCCCCTTGTGGCAAGTCATCCGAGTGCTCTCCCCGGCACTCATGGCCGGAAACGGCGCACTTCTGAAGCATGCTTCCAATGTCACCGGCTGCGCCATCGCAATGGACCGAATGGTCGTTGAGGCAGGATTCCCTGATGGGTTGTTCCGTTCGTTGTTGGTTCCCTCAAGTCGCGTGCATGAGGCCCTCGACCATCCCCATGTTGTGGCTGCAAGCCTCACGGGTTCTGAGGCT
>QMQC01000273.1 GCA_003648875.1 Actinomycetota bacterium | reverse complement strand
GGCAGAATGTCCTCGTCGAGCAGCGTCAGGAGGTAGCGGACGACATCGGCCCTGACCCCTGAATGACCCTGGGCAAGGGTGCGCGCACGGCACAGAAGCATCGCCCTCACCAATTCGGGCTCGAGGAGGGCACCCACGCCGGCGGCATGGGAACGAAGGAGGTCGTATTGCAGATCCGACGCCTGCTCCGGAGAGATACGTGTGTTGGAAAGCGCTCCAAGGCCCGTCGTTATGCCATAGACCGTTTCGTCGTTCGCCACCACGCGCTCGACGAGCAACCGCGCCGGCTCCATGCGCTCATCGAGGTTGTCCCCCGGTTCAGCCTTCTTGCGCCGATACGCGACGGCGATGACATCGTCGACCGTGAGCGGGGAACCATCTACGACAACGGGCACGGAGTCTCCTTGCGAACGGCGCCAAGTGTGAGGCTAGCGGTGTGCCACGGATTCAGTGCAGGGTGCCTACAGGCCTTCGAGAAGCACAGCCGTGCCGAGGCCTGATCCGGCCGGCACCGTTGCGCCCCCGAAACTCAGGTTGCGTTGCCTCAGCGCCTTCGCCAGATGTAGGGAGATTCTCAGACCGGACATGCCAACAGGGTGCCCCAGACCAACTGACCCCCCGTCCACGTTCAGCCGGTCTCTGTCCCAGCCCCCCATCTCCTCACAAGCAAGCAACTGCACGGCAAAGCCCTCGTTGCACTCGATCAGGTCGAGATCTTCCAGCGACCTGTCAGCTGACGCCATCGCAGCATTGAGAGCATCAACGCATGAATATCCCATGAGGTTCGGATCGCATCCGACCATGGCGATTCCCTCCGTTACGACACGAGCGAGCGGCTCGAGATTGTGCTTGTTCATCGCATCAGCGCTGGCAACGATTGCAGCGGCGGCACCATCGTTGATGGTCGCGGCATTGCCAGCAGTGATGACGCCGCCGGGTTGAACGCTTGGAAGCTCGCCGAGGACCTCGACGGTGGACCCGGGCCGGGGGTTCTCGTCGACGCCGAAGACCACAGAACCGCTCCGTGTGGGAACGCTGATGGGGACGATCTCGTCAACGAAGCGGCCTTCGGCGCTCGCAGTGGCCGCGCGATCGTGCGACACGATGGCGTATTCGTCCATTTGGTGTCTTGAGATTCCGTCCACATCTGCGTGGTGCTCTGCGACTTCGATCATGTACGTGGGATCGCCCCACATGCCAGACCCTGCAAGCGTGCACTCGCGCACGGTATCAAGGAAGGCTCCACTGCCCAATCGGTGGCCCCACCGAGAACCGGGAACCATGTGGGGAGCATTGCTCATCGACTCGAGTCCGAGAACCATCACCATGTCGACGGCACCAACGGCCACCTGGTATGTGGCCTGGATCAGAGCAGCCATCGATGAGCAGCACTGCATGTTGATGGTGAAGGCCGGCACGGTGACCGGCACTCCGATCCGCATACCAACGATTCGCGCAGGGTTCGACTCTGTCATGTCCTGGAGGACCATTCCGGCGATGATGAGATCGAGGTCCTCTGCGTCGATATTCACTCGATCCACAAGCGCAGAAGCGACTTCGGATCCGAACTCGGTGGCCCGCAGCGGCTTCAGCGACCCTCCGAACTTGCCAATGGGGCTTCTCAGTCCCTCGACGAGGAATACATCCCTGCTCATGGCGATCTCCATGGTTGCGTGCGGTGCCAACAACATTTATGATAACGGACGTTCGTTAGGCAAACAATTGTAATCAAATGAGGAGATCCTGACAGTGTTCGATGACACATCTGCTGCTCGATCGAGAGAAGTCGAAGATGAGTGGGAGGCTGCGTACAACAGGCTCGTTGCAAAGTTCGGCGACGCAGCCCCACATCGAGCGACGGATCCAAGAACGCACTCAGGTCTCCCGCTCAAGTCGACGTACTTCCCCCATGACATTGCGGACCTCGACCTGATCGAGGCGCCGGGTTCGTACCCGTTCACTCGCGGGAATCTTGCGGCGCAGTATCAACTGATGAACTGGGCGAACCAGCCAGTCATTGGATACGGGCTGCCAGAGGATACGAGGGAGAGGATGGACGCTCTCGCCAACCAGGGCATGGTTGGCTACTTCGGCCAGCGGTTCTACAACCTCGTGTACGACCTGGTGTCCCACGAAGGACTCGACCCCGACCATCCCGCAGCTCGAGGCAGGGTCGGTCAAGCCGGGATGGGCGTGTACTCGAAGGCAGACATGGCCAGGCTGTTTGCGGGAATGGATCTGACGGAGATGAATGTCGTCCACATCTCGTACTACCAGGTCGTACCAGCCCTCGCGCAGTACGTTGCCCTCGCCAGGGATCAGGGCCTGGAGCCTGATCAGCTGCGAGGCAATTCGATGAACTGGTATCACCAGTCGGCCTATGTCGGCATGAGCGCATTCCCGCCACGCCAGGGCCACAGACTCGCGGTCGACCTGATCAGGTACTGCGCACGAAGCATGCCCAGATGGAACACGACCAACTTCTTTGGCTACGGCGTCGAGGAGTCCGGCGGAACGGCAATCGAAGAGATCGCATTCATGGTCGCCTACGGCATCGATCTGGTGCGGGCATGCGTGAGCTCCGGACTCAGCCCGGACGTCGCGTTGGGACGTTTCGGCTTCCAGATCGCCCAGGCGAACGATTTCTTCGAAGAGATCTGCAAGATCCGCGCATTGCGCCGAATTTGGGCAACAACCATGAAGGAGCGGTTTGGCGTCAAGGACCCCCGATCCCTGCACGTACGCATACACACGCACACATCTGGCGTGTCCCTCACCGCACAGCAGCCGATCGTCAATCTCATCAGAACGACACTTCATACTCTCGGAGCAGCGCTGTCCGGTGTCCAGGCGATGGAGGTGTCCGCCTACGACGAAGCTCTTGCGATCCCGACCGAGGAAGCTGCGACGCTGGCGCTTCGGGTACAGCAGGTGATCCAGGAAGAGACGAACATCACGTCGGTCTCCGATCCGCTTGCGGGCTCGTACTTCGTTGAGTCGCTCACGAATCAGATCGCCGAGGCCGCGCTCGAGCTCGTGGAGGAGATCGAGGCACTTGGTGGTTACGTAGCCGCCCAGGAGTCGGGATGGCTCCGCGGACGGACCGAGGAGTCAGCCGAACGGTGGCGCGAACTCATCGACTCAGGAGAGCGAACGGTTGTGGGTCTGAACAAGTTCCAGACCGAAGAGGCGCCGCCAACGGATCTGTTCGCAGTCGAATCCGACATCGAAGAGATCTGCAAGATCCGCGCATTGCGCCGAATTTGGGC
>QMQC01000272.1 GCA_003648875.1 Actinomycetota bacterium | reverse complement strand
TGAGAACCATCCGGCGAACCCGCCGAGCACGCTTGTCGCGTACGTGCCATCGATGTGAGGGTCGAGACGGCTGAGAAGCTGGCCGCGGACGTCGGAATCGAGCCAGGCACGCAAGCTGACTTCATCGTCGAAGGTGAGAATCACAACGGTCTCGGGTTGTACACCGGGAACAGCCTCGAGAATCTCCCGTTCCCGAAACCCTTCGTACTTCTCCAATTCTCGCAAAACCTCTTCGTGGACGGTCCGATGCACGGTCCTACCGTCCTCTCTCAAGAGATAGGAGGTGACCATCCGAACTCCGGGCTCCCCCGCAGTTGCGGCGAACACCTGTACTCGCGGTTCGCCGAGTATGAGATCTGCGCCCTCCTCGATCAGCTGCAGCCTCTCGTCTGAAACAAGCCACGCTCCGAGCGAATCCGCATCCTCAAACCGATACACAACCATCCATTCATCCGGATGTGCCGAATCAGGCCTCTGAACGTCGACCGCCACATGGCCGGGCGCACCCTGGGCAGCGTGGGTGACCCTCGTCATCCACTCTGCGAACTCCGCCTCCTTTCCCGGCACGACCTTCCGGCCGACGAGCACGGTGGGGGAGTTGCGTTCCATTTCACGATCCTAAGGACTGATGAGGCGTCCTGGGGCCAATCTACGACACAGTGAAGTCATTGATCACCACGAACCCGTTGCCAGGGAAGGAATCCATCGAGACCAGGTGCTCAACCCCTTCTTGCAGTGTCACCGTCCTTGTCACCAGATCCTCGGGTGAAAGAATCCCTTGCGAAATCATGCTGAGCATCGGCGGATACTGCGATGCCTGCATGCCGTGGACACCCCGGAGTGTGATCTCATCGGCATGCAGTTTCCACATGGGTACAACGGGATCAGCGGCTTCTCCGATCATCAGCCCGACCTGGATGTGCCTACCGCGCTTTGCGAGGCTCAGACACGACGACGCAGCGGTTTGTGTCGATCCAAGCGCATCGATGGACACATCGGCACCACCGTCGAGCAGTTCACGAACCTGTTCGGCATCGCCCGGACTGTTGCGGGCGAGGTGGATCTCGCTCGCACCGAACTCGGACGCGATCTCGAGGGCCGTCCCGTCGATGTCAACGGCAACCACCCTTGCCCCCAAAGATGAAGCAATCATCACGGCGGACAATCCGACTCCACCACATCCCCAGACCGCTACTCGGGAGTCCTCGTTCACTTCCCCCTGATCGACAACAGCCCTGTAGGCAGTCGAGAATCGACAACCGAGGCCGGCGGCAGCCTCGAAGGTCATGTCCTCTGGTAGCCGCACGAGGTTCCCGGCGGCGTATGGCAATGCAATGAACTCGGCAAAGGCTCCGAAACCGGAGAATCCTGGCTGATACTGGTTGTCGCAGATCTGTCGGTTTCCTGAGGAGCACTCCCGACACGCCCCACAACCGAGCACGAAAGGAACCGTCACCCGATCACCCACGTCGAATCCTTCAACATCCGTATCCGTTGCGACGATGGTTCCAGCCATCTCATGACCTGGCACGTGGGGGAGCGCGATGGATGGGTCGTGACCCATCCATGCGTGCCAGTCGCTTCGACAGATACCGTTGGCTTGAACCTCGAGTATCACGCCTCCGGTCGGCAGTTCCGGATAGGGCACCTCAACGATCTCAAGCGGACCGCCGTGCTGTTCGTAGAGAGCGGCCCTCACCGGTGCGCCCGCCCGCGCAGCTTCGGAACTGAGCCGTTCTCCTCGGGGAAGGGAAGGATGAATCGATCATGGATCCTTGTCACTGTGGCCAGACCGCGTCGCGTCATCGTCATGCCAAGCATTCGCACGGATGTTGATTCCTTGTGGGTTGTCGGAATCTCCTTTGCCACCCGGAGAAGGAAGACCTCTGATCCACTCACGGAAAGTCTCTCAGGGTGAACAGCCGTCGCCTCCAAGGAATTCGCTGCTGCGATCTTCGGTTCGCATTCAAGGAATGAGATCTCGATGACTCCGTCGTCCCCTGTCCATGGTACGCGGTCGAGAACGGATCGAATCTGGTAGCGATCGCGGAGGAACACCTCAGAACGGAAACCGAACTCGCCTTCGAAGGCGTCCTCGACCCGGTTGACATCTGGTGACGAATCGCAATCGAATATCACGTTCCCTGACGCGAGGAATGTCGATACGTCGGTGAATCCGAACCCCCGGAAGAACCGGGCGAGCTCGGCCATCTTCATCCTACGGGTTCCTGTGTTGATCGCTCTGAGAAACGCTACATATCGCATCAGGCAACGATACCGATCGCTCTGGACAGATGGCGCTGGGAACACGGTCGTTCGACCACCCCGGACGTCAGCCATCTGCCCTCGAGTCCCAGGTTGTCATCGACGCATTTCCCTCGCGTACGTCGACGCCACTACTGTAGAATCCCCATATTCTCTTGTTGGAGAGCACGTGACTGACGGCGCACGGTCGATCGAGATACCTGAAGACACCGAGATGCTCAAGGAGCGCGTGCGCGAACTCGAGGCACTGACGGCAAGGCTCAAAGAGGCAGCTGCAAAGGACAGCCCCCTCAAGCCCTACCAGATCGAGCTACTGAAGCTGCAACTCCATCTTGAAGCAGAGCAGATTCCCATGATCGTCCTCTTCGAGGGAAGGGATGCATCCGGAAAGGGCGGGACGATTCGGCGAATCACCCGATTCATGAACGAGAAACGGTACCAGGTGGTGGCACTGGGCAAGCCCTCCGCAGACCAGAGAACGCAGTGGTATTTCCAACGGTATGTCGAGCGCTTCCCCGCTGGGGGAGAGATGGTCATCTTCGATCGGTCCTGGTACAACCGTGCTCTTGTTGAACCTGTCTTCGGGTTCTGTACGAAGAAGCAGTACCGCGATTTCATCCGGGGCGTCACAGGGTTCGAGAAGGACGTCGTGCGCCAGGGCACGGTCCTGGTGAAGCTCTATTTCTCCGTGGACAAGAAGGTTCAGGCGAAGCGATTCGCTCGCAGACAGAACGACCAGCTGAGACAGTGGAAGCTCAGCGAGATCGACCTGCAGGCCCAGGAGTACTGGGACGACTGCACCGAGATGAAGCATCGCATGCTCGAGAGAACATCCTCAGGTCCGGCACCGTGGACCATCATCCGCTCCAACAGCAAGCCCAAGGCCCGCCTCAACGCCATGAAGGTCATCCTCAACGCTGTGAACTACAACGACCGGAACCCTGACATCGATTTCACCATCGACCCTGAGATCGTGTTCACAGGGAAGAGAGAGCTCAGTCGCATGGAC
>QMQC01000271.1 GCA_003648875.1 Actinomycetota bacterium | reverse complement strand
ACCCACTGCTGACGATCGACCGTTCCTGGCCAGGATCCGGGGCCGCGCTGTTCTCAGCCTCGATCTCATGAAGGCCGCCGCAGCAGAGGTGCCTGGAGGGTCTGCCGAGGAGATAGAGCGACAGTATTTCGGGCGAGTCATCAGTGAACCTGTTGATCCACCAACCGAAACGGAACCGAAGGGCCCGTTCAAGGGTCTACGGACGATGTTCACGGGCTTCCGCGAGATCAACGCGCGACGGAGTTTCCGCTTCGAGGCCTTGACCTCGATAGACACCACCGAGCGTCTCCTCATCGCTCCACCCGAGTGCAGTGTCGTCTCGACAGATCAGCTTCTTGCCTACAGGCATCGTGTCCTTGATCTCGCAGGCCGGCTCATCGCCGCAGAGATCGCCGTCGCTGCAGCGGCTGCTGCTGCATACCGCGGCGTTGAGCTGTTCCTCGAGCCGCATGTCGGTGACGCTGCGGCCGGTCTTGCGCAACGCCTCACTGCTGGTGGCATCGATCCATGTGGGGCCCAGGTCGCCCTGCACACATGTGACATTGCCGAGCAAGCCCTGTCGAACGCCGACCTTGCAGAAACGGTCAGTGGGCTGAGCGCTCGAGATCCTGCAGTGCTGGAGATGCTCGAACAGAGCGCTCAGGGATTGGAGCTTCTCGCTGCAGTCGAGGAGGAGCTCGGCAGGTCTGGTTCAGCCTCGGTCTTCGCAGGCGAAACATGGGCTGAGTCCCGCGGGCTTGCGTGGCAGCTCATCAGCCAGGCTGTCCAGGTTCAACGCTCAGGGCGTCGCGCGATGGTCAGCATGTCCGCTCGCGAGGAGACTCTCCGGGATATCGAATCCCTCTTTGCGACGAGCTGGAAATGGCGTTTCCAGCGTGTCGTGACTGGACAGATAGTGGATGTGCGGAGGCGCATGCTCCGTCGCCTCGTGGATGACGCCGTAGAGTTTCTACATCTTCGCGAGAAGACCAAGTCAGCCGTTCTTGCCCTTGGTGGCGAGGTCCGGCGTGTTCACCTGGAGCTCGGTCATCGCCTCTTCGAGTCAGGTGCGTTGGCAACACCAGTGGATATCGATCTGCTTGCTGCACAGGAACTTGAGTTCGCCATCAACGGTCGCGGGCCGAGCCCTTGGGAGCTCGATCGTCGCCGGGTCGCGCTCGAACAGATGTCGGAAGATGACTCGATTCCGCAGATCTTCGTCGGAGATCCGAATCGAACACTCGGCGACATTCCGACACCAACCGGTGACCTCTTCACGGGTTGGGGAGCAAGTGCAGGCGAGTACACCGGGACTGCTCGCATCATCACGAAGGCAACCGAGCCCATCGAGCCGGGCGACATCCTTGTCGCAAGGACCACGGACCCTGCGTGGACGCCGTTGTTTCTCACCGCCGGTGCGATCGTCGTCGAGGAGGGTGGACCGCTTTCGCATGCGGCCATAATCGCCCGTGAGCTCGGACTCCCGGCGGTTCTCAACGTGCCGGGGCTCGTCAGCAGGCTCAAAGGCAAGGGAACGGTGCAACTCCGTGTCGATGGAGACCGTGGTGTCGTGGCCATCCTCGACCCCGACTCGGACGTCGCACACGACAAGGTGCTTGAGGTGACAGGATGATCGGTCGCGTTCCACGGCACACATCTCTTGGAGACGGAATCGATCCAAACGGTCTGTTCGTCTTCATTCCTGGCGCGATCGCAAGTGGGTTCCTGATCTCACTGGGTCTGCTCGCAGGGGATGCCTATCGAGGTGTTCGTGGCGACTCAGGGAACCAGCGGCGCATTCGTAACAGCGGCGCGGTGGTTGCAGATGAAATCCGCGACGGTGCAGGTGCCGGGCGCAGGGCCAGTCATGGACTCAGGCGGTCCGCGGTCTACGGAGTCGTCGGTCTTGCCTCGTTTGGCCTCGTGACACTTGGCATTCCCGGAGCGACCTGGAACTTCTTCAATCCCGTGGGCTACATCTCAGACATCGCCTGGATCTGGGCTCTCAGCCTGCTCCTCATCGGCGGTTTTGCAGTTCTGGGCGTCCAGACGCTCCGGCTTGCCCCGCGGTGGCTTTCGATCACCGTGATCTTCCTTGGGCTGGGTATCGCCGCACGGTTCGCCGTCGGCAACGAATCAGGACCACTCAGGGCCGGTCTCATCGTTCTTGGAGTCGTGGTCGTGGCGGCGGGCGCGGGCTTTGCTTGGCGCGCCCGCGCAATTCGCAGAGGCGTTGACGTCCCGCCTTCGGTTCGCCCGCTGCTTGCACGCACACCTCTCGCCCGCCCGGAGTAATGGAGAGCACGCATGGCGACGGAAGCAGCCAAACGAAAATTCGATCATGGCGTCTCTCCAGACGTTGGCGCAACCCTCGGCAGGGTCCACCGGGGTCTCCCGCCCGATACGCCGTGGTTCTTTCGCGTGGTGCTCGGAAGTCGTGTATTTCTGGTGACCACGGTGGTTGTCACCTTGGTATTGGGTTCGATCGCAGCGAGCAATCCGGAGTGGTTGCTCAGGGTCGACGAGCCCATCTCTGAATGGTTCAGGGGGCTGATTGACGACGGCAGCTTTGCGACGCTGGTGACCCATCTGGGTTCGCCGAATCTGGCAATGGCTCTCGCTGTCATCGGGATGGCGGTGCTCTGGCGGCGCTGTCGTGCCTCAGCGATCTCGCTCGGATTGCTCGTGGCGTCTGCCACTGTTGTTGATATCGTGCTGAAGCTCGTCGTGGACAGACCCAGACCGATGAATCCTGTGGTGGGTACCGGGCTTGGTTCTTTTCCAAGTGGTCATGTGATCCATGCTGTGATCATTTTCGGTCTCGTTCCGATGCTTCTCTGGACTCTCACCAACAGTCGTACATATCTCAGGGTCGGATTCACCGTCTTCGGTCTTGCGGTGACCTCCGTTGCTGTGAGCAGGGTCGCTCTCGGTGCCCACTGGCCGTCAGATGTCGTTGCAAGTTTCTTCATCGGCGCCTCGCTGCTGCTTGGCGCCCAGTTCCTCATCCGGTCGGGTTGGGCTGCCGATCGGTGTGGATCGCTCGGTCTCCATGCCGGGCACGAGACCTGAATCGGCTGAAGCAGCGAGTGGCCACTGGTTGAGCCCCCCTGGTCGAGGTTGGCGGACGGGTCCACGAGGCCGAGAGTTCTAGAGGTTTCACTCTGTCCCTGCGTCGGACCCGGTTCGGCCGATGAACTTCTTGCCCTCGAAGCATTGGGCAAGCCAAGCATGAAGCGGTGGCGCGAAGCGTTGCGTTTCCTTCTCGGGATGACGCCGGACGAAACGAGGGCGTT
>QMQC01000270.1 GCA_003648875.1 Actinomycetota bacterium | reverse complement strand
GTATCTTATGCAGCGAGCTGGTCCCGGCGGGCACGGCTGGAAGCCCCTGGTACGCAGTCCGCACGACATTGTTGTGCGGCTGCTGCGCCGCGAGCCTCGAACCGGCAGTCTGGGTGTGAAAGCGCATCCTCCACGAGTCGGGCCGGGTCGCACCGAGGCGGTCGCGCATGAGCCTCGCCCAGAGACGTCGAGCCGCCCTGAACTTACAGGCCTCCTCGAAGAGATCGTTGTGAGAGTTCCAGAAGAACGAGAGCCGTGGAGCGAAAGCATCGATATCCAGCCCCGCAGCCTTCGCGGCTTCGACATAGGCAAGCCCGTTTGCGATCGTGAACGCGACCTCCTGGGCAGCCGTCGATCCGGCTTCTCGAATGTGATACCCCGAGATCGAGATCGTGTTCCAACTCGGAATCTCAGACGCGCAGTACGCAAACGTATCGGTGATGATGCGCATCGATGGTTCGGCGGGGTAGATGTATGTTCCCCTGGCGATGTACTCCTTCAAGATGTCATTCTGGATCGTCCCCCTCAACTCGCTCGAGCTGGCGCCCTGTTCCTCTCCAACTATCTGGTACATGAGAAGCAGAACGGCTGCGGTCGAGTTGATCGTCATCGACGTCGAGACCTCTCGCAGTGGAATCTGATCGAAGAGAACCCGCATGTCCTCTACCGAGTCGATCGCCACGCCGACCTTGCCCACCTCACCAGCCGCAAGGGGCTCGTCCGAATCGAGGCCCATCTGTGTTGGAAGGTCGAAGGCCACGGAGAGTCCGGTCTGACCTGCCTCAAGCAGCGCCCTGAACCTCTCATTCGTCGCCCTCGCGTCGCCAAATCCTGCGTACTGACGCATCGTCCACAGCTTCCCTGCATACATCGAGGGATACGGCCCACGCGTAAATGGATAGGATCCGGCATCCCCGAGCTGATCCTCCGGATCCCAACCCTCCAGATCCCCGGGCCCGTATTCACTCATCGGTCTCACTTTGCCAGTTGTCGGTCGTCGCGAATCCAACATCGGATGTCCGACGTCACATGCCAATTCCATCGGCTAATTGAAGTCGGTGCTTATCCTCAAGTCGGTACTGATAGTACCGGTAGGACCCATCGAGCCAATTCCTTCGTTACTTGTGGGGACCATGGAACCTGAGATACGCACCACTGAGAGAGAGGAACGGCGCTATCGACGCCTGCCTGCGCTGCTGGGCATCGGGGTCGTCATCGTCGCGTCCGCTACCTGGGTTGGACTGTTCGGGTTCCTGGGCGCCAACTCGGCTCACGGCACGGCGCAATCACTCTCCGACGAGTATCTGTGCAACACATCAGAGATCAACCTCGAGTTCCCAAACCTCTCAATGCTCTCAACCGTTCGCTCGTCAGATGGAGTGAAGCTCGGGCAACTCACGGAGCGCAACTCAAGACCCGTGAGCCTGGAGGAGATGCCCGATCTCGTGGTTGCAGCTCTCCTGTCAGCTGAGGACAAGTCGTTCTACGAGCACGAGGGCATCAATTTCCAGGCGATTGCACGCGCAGCCATTGGGAAACTCTCGAACAACTCGGCAGGTGGTGGTTCGACCATCACCCAGCAGGTCGTCAAGCAGAACTTTCTCTCGGACGAGTATTCGATCGAGCGGAAGATCTGTGAAGCGGTGATCGCGGCAGAGGTCGAACGTCTCTACACCAAGGACCAAATCCTTGAGTTTTGGGCCAATTCAGTTTTCTTCGGATCGAACGCCTATGGAATCCGCGCAGCATCCCTCGAGTACTTCGACAAGGAACTCGACGAGCTCTCGATCTCGGAAGCCGCATTGCTCCCCATTCCCATTCGAAACCCAACCTTCTACCACCCTCGACGCTTTCCCGAGAACGTCCTTTCGGCCCGCAACCGCACGATCGACCGCATGGTCTCGAACGGCTACATCCTTCCCGTCGACGCGGCCGCTGCAAAGGCCGAGCCGATCGGAGTCGCCGAACACCACACCTTCGAGTCCCTCTCGCCACAGGTGATGATCGCCGTTCGTCAGGAGCTGCTGCGCAACAACTCATACGGCCTCGGTGAGACGTACGCGGAACGCAAACGAGCCATCTTCGGATGCCCTGCGGCCGTTACGGACTGCGACGGAGGGGGAGGCCTGTTGATCGACATAACACTCGACGTCGAACTCCAGGATGAGGCGAACCGCATCCTGCGAGCTTGGTTCCGTCCAGAGTTCGACGGACCGACGGGGGCGATTGCAACCGTCGACAATGAGACAGGTGCGATCCTGGTACTGGCGTCAGGCCTTGACTTCGGAACAGACATCGAAGCCGGCCAACGCCCCTACGATCTTGCAAGCCAGGGTGCCCGCCAGCCGGGATCGGCATTCAAGCCTTTCACACTCGCCGCGGCACTCGAATCTGGTGACCGAGCAGGCAACCCCGTGACGCTTGGTTCGTTCTGGGATGATTCGAGTCCCGCAGTCATCGAATGCGACAGCCCATGTTCGGCGGACGGGAATTTCTGGACCGTCCGCAACGCGGGTGGCTCAGCACCCCAGAGTCTCCGCACACTCGAATCTGCAACATACAATTCGGTCAACACCGTGTATGCACGACTCGTCGACGCGATTGGGCCTGAGGCCGTCGTCGACATGGCCCACCGACTCGGAATCGAGTCGCCTCTGCAGCCCTACCCATCCATCACGCTCGGTGCGCTCGGCGTCTCGCCGCTTGAGATGTCGGCTGCGTATTCAACGATTGCAAATTACGGGTCGCGGGTCGAGCCCTATCTCATCGAACGGATCACTGCATCGGACGGCACGGTCATCTACCAACACAGGGTCGAACCTCGACAGGTCCTGTCCGACGAGATTGCAGCGGCAGTCGTTGGTGTCATGAAGAAGGTTGTGTCGAACGGGACGGCACGCAGAGCAGACATGGGGAGGCCTCAGGCAGGCAAGACCGGAACGGCAACGAACTACAGAGATGTGTGGTTCGTTGGCTATGTTCCCCAGCTCACAACCAGCGTGTGGGTTGGCTATCCGGATGCCCAGATCCCACTCGAGGAGTTCACCGTTTGGAACGACCTTGAAGGCACGGAACAGTTCTATCGGAGAGCATTCGGTGGAACGCTTCCTGCTCCGATCTGGAAACAGTTCATGCTCTACGCCACGAGGGACATGGCACCGATCGACTTCCCCGAGGAACCGCCGGGCACCGCCTTCTATCGCCAGACACCATTTACCACCGTCCCCCCTCTTGGGGAATCGACCCGCGAGACGGTCGATTCCCTCTTTGCCATCGGACTCGAAG
>QMQC01000269.1 GCA_003648875.1 Actinomycetota bacterium | reverse complement strand
CAGGGACGTCCATGGCGGCAGCGGGCAGGTTCTGGATCTTGCGATCATCGAGCCAATCCTGACGATCCTCGGTCCCCAACCGATCGTGTACGACCAGCTCGGCATCATCCAGACGAGGACGGGCAATCGCTCGGTGAACAACGCACCTCGCAACACGTACCGCACCGCGGATGGGAAGTGGGTTGCCATCTCCACGAGTACCCAGTCGATCGCCGAGCGCGTGATGCATCTTGTCGGGCATCCCGAAGTCATAGATGAACCATGGTTCGCCTCCGGTGCAAAGCGGGCCAAGCATGCAGATGAGCTCGATGGGTATGTCGCAGCATGGATCGGTGATAGGGAGATCGACGATGTGATCATCGCGTTCGAAGAGGCTCACGCCGCGGTTGCACCGATCTACGACATCTCGCAAATCATGGAAGATCCGCAGTTCCGGGCTCTCGGCTCGATCGTGTCGCTTGATGACCCGGACCTCGGTACGGTCCGGATGCAGAATGTGATGTTTCGAATGTCGGATACCCCGGGTGAGATCCGATGGGCGGGGCGTGGACTCGGAGAGGACAACCGTGAAGTATTCGGGAATGAACTCGGCATGAGCCAAAAGGAACTCGACGAACTTCGCGAGAAGGGTGTGATGTGATGATGCGGCTGGGAGCCATCTGGGACGCGGTCGGGAACGCAAAGGTCATCGATCTTGCCCACGCCCTCGAACGAGGGATGCCAGTGTCACCGAACCACCCGACCTTTCAGCTGGCGATGATGCGGCGACACGGTGACGTGATCCGCTCCGACGGAGCATCAGCCGCCAACGAACTGATCGTTCTCGGGGGCCACGTCGGAACCCACATCGATGCGCTGGGCCACGTCTCCCAGGACGGCGCGATGTATGGCGGCATCGATGCGATGGAATCCCAGTCCAACACCGGCCTCACGCAACTCGGGGTTGATACGGTCGATCCCATCCTGAGCAGGGGAGTGCTCCTCGATGTCGCCAAGGTGCATGGTGTCGATGTACTCGCTGCTGGGTACGAGGTAACGGCTGAGGACCTTGACGATGCCCAGAAAGCCGCCGATGTGGTCGTGTCGGCAGGGGACGCAGTCCTGATTCGGACCGGTTGGGCGACGCACTGGGAGAGTCCTGAGATCTTTCTCGGCCAGGCCGATGGCGCCCCGGGTCCGGGTGTGGCGGCAGCGCAGTGGTTGGTCGACCGCGATGTCCGTGTTGCCGGGGCGGAAACGATCGCCTTCGAGGTGATTCGGCCGGGTGAAGGCCATGCGACGCTCCCGGTTCATAGGATGTTGCTGGTCGAGGCGGGAATCCACATAATCGAAGCCATGAACCTCACCGCTCTCGCGGCCGCGTCGGCTGGCGAGTTCTTCTTCATCGCAGCGCCGCTGAAGATCACAGGCGGCACCGGGTCGCCGATACGGCCTTTGGCTGTCGTCGATGGCTGACCCGCTCGTTCTCTCACTCGGCAAATTCGTTACTGACGTGCGGTCAAACGGAATCCCAGACACGGTGCAGAAGGACGCAAGCGAGCGTGTGATCGACATCATGGGAAACGCCCTCGCTGCGCTTGATGAGGAACCGGCCTCGATCGCCCTCGATCTCGCCTCTGATATGGGCGGCGCAGGGCAGGCGACATCCATCGGTAGCGACAATCAGTTCCCGGCGCCCAACGCCGCCCTCGTGAACGGAACCCTGGCCCATGCGTTGGACTTCGACGACACTCACCTACCGTCGGTGTTACACCCGTCCTCTTCGGTCGTTCCCGCCGCCCTTGCAGTAGCCGAAATGACAGGAGCATCGGGTAGCGAGCTGCTTGCTGCCGTGGCGGTCGGTGACGAGATCGCTGTGAGACTCGGAATGGCTTCGTACGATTCCGAGATCAGGAACTCCATCTTCTTCGAGAACGGCCTGCATGCGACCTCGATTGTCGGAACACTTGCGTCGGCTGCGGCTGCCGCCATGCTCCTCGGGCTCGACGATGAAGAGGTGAGCCACGCCATCGGCATCGCGGCGAGCATGGGCGCCGGCCTTCTCGAAGCGAACAGAACGGGCGGCTCCGTGAAACGGATCCACTGCGGCTGGGCGGCGCACAGCGGGATCATCGCTGCGATGCTCGCAAAAGGCGGCCTCACCGGTCCGCCGACGGTGCTCGAGGGTCGGTTCGGGTTCTTCCGTGCATACTCCGAGGGTCGCTTCGACACCGATGCCATCCTTGGAGGACTCGGATCGCAGTGGGAGATGCTCCGGATCTTCTACAAGCCTTACCCGACGAATCACTTCACACATGCCGGTATCGACGCATCGTTGCGCCTGCTCGAAAGGGGTATCGATCCTTCCGAGATCGACCGGATCAGGCTCGGAGTGCCAGCTCCCGTTCTGCGCACGATCGCCGAACCTTCCGACCAGAAAGCCCGACCGCTCACACCGTATCACGCCAAGTTCTCAGGTCCGTTCACGGTCGCAGCGGCCCTGGTCGGTGGTGGCGGCCTCGGCGTGTACTCGAACGACTTCACGCCCGAGACCTTGCAGGATGCAGAACGGCTCAGGCTCGCCGGACTCGTCGATTGTTATGCCGATGACGAAGCGACGGAGATCTTTCCCCACCAGTTCCCTGGTGTTCTCACGGTTGGGCTTCGCGATGGAAGTGAGTTGACGGAGAGGATCAGCGTGAACAGAGGTGGGCCCGATCGACCGCTGAGTTCCGATGAACTCGCAACCAAGTTCAGGCTCAACGCCTCTCAGCACCTCCCCGAGGGTCAGGTCGAGGAGTTGGAGGCCGCACTGTGGGGACTCGCTCACGCCTCGTCAGTCTTCGATGTTGTGGCACTGTCGCATTAGTAAGGAGAACTCATGTCAAACGAATGGGCGGTAGTAGCAGGGGCGACCGGTACGATCGGAACCGCGATAACCACGATGCTGTCCGAGCGAGGCCTCAGGGTTCTCGGACTCGCGAGACACGGTGATCAAGGGCGTGGCATCCGATCCGTTGATTTGACGGACAGCGAGAGCGTCAGTGAGATAGCGTCCGAGATCGAAGGCGATGTGCGGGTCATCGTGCATGCGGCAGGGGCGGAATTGGGTGGTGGCATTCGGGGTGTCGACCCTGCCAGCGTGCTCGCTGCCATGGAGGTCAAGGTGACGGGCCTTCTCCGCATCGTCCGAGCGACCCACCACCTCCTGATTCCCGGTAGCCGGATCATCGCCGTGACAGGGCACCTCGGATACGACCCGGTTCCAGCAGCGGTCGGTGCAGGGGTGGCCAATGCCGCGCTCGGTGCGCTCATCCGTCAGT
>QMQC01000268.1 GCA_003648875.1 Actinomycetota bacterium | reverse complement strand
TGATGTCGCCCATAATGGCACATATGAGCGGTGTGATTGAGTTCCCGTTCCGCCCGCGGGCATCCGCCGCTTGCTCTCGCGTGAGCCTGTTTTCATCGACCCTGTGTGAGATATCCGTCGAGAACGGTGAGGGCCTCGGCCACTTCGTCGGGCCCGCGAACGCGGTAGGCAGCTGCCGTGTCGCCGTTGCCGACCTTGACGCCAACATCGGGTTCGGTCAGCGTTCGAAACACATCCTCGTCGGTGACATCGTCCCCGAAGTAGATAGCGGCGTCTGCTCCGGTTTCGGTCCGGATGGCCTCGACCGCCGTGCCCTTGGTGCCGTGACCCACCACCACCTCGACGACCTGCTTCCCATGGATCGTTCGAGCGTCGAAACGGGATACAACCGCCCGGGCGGCTTCCGCGGCTCCCACGGGATCCGCCGCATTGCGGTAGTGGAAGGCTGCCCCGAGCGATTTGGGTTCGACCTCGGTGCCGGGGAACCGTTCTGCGACGCCCGCGAGTCCATCGGTGATCGCTGCGATCGTGAATTCGCCCTTTTCGTCAATAGAACCGTGCGCTCCCGCTCCGTGGTTTCCGACCAACCGGATCCCAACTGGCGATCCAACGAAGGAGCCGAGTGTCTCGGGCGACCGGCCGGAGATCAGAACGGACCGAACCCTCTGATGTGTTGAGACACTGACGAACGCTGCGAGCCCATCGGGGTGTGGAATGGCGCGAGCAGGGTCCGCGACGATGGGGGACAGGACGCCGTCGTAGTCGCTTGCCACGAGGAGCACCTCGGCAGCGGCGACGCGCTCAAGGGCGTGATCGAGCGCGTGATCGATCATCGTTCCTCGAGTGTGGCGAGGCAGTCGCGCGCCCACTCGAATACGTCAGACTTCCTCACCATCTTGCGTAGGTCTCGCATCCGTCGTGCCTGCTCATCCTGTGGCATGGTCGCTGCTCTCGCGATCCCATCCACGACGGCATCGATGTCGTAGGGGTTCACGATGACAGCGGTGCGGAGCTGCTCGGCTGCGCCGGCAAACTCGGATAGCACGAGTACGCCATCGTTGTCGACGCGACTCGCCGCGTATTCCTTGGCGACGAGGTTCATCCCATCCCGCAGTGGGGTGACGAGCATGACGTCGGCGGCAACGTAGTAGGCGATGACGTCTTCGAATGGCAGCGTGCGGTAGAGGTAGGAGACCGGTGCCCAGCCGGGTTCGCGATAATTCCCGTTGATGCGTCCAACGATCTGCTCGATTTCGCTCCGCAGGGCCTGGTAGGCGGGCACCTGTTCTCGGCTGGGGACGGCCACCTGAACGAATGAGAATGGGCGTTCGGTCACAGGGGAGCGCTCGAGTAGGGTCGAAAAGGCCTTGAGGCGCAGGTCGATCCCTTTGGTGTAGTCGAGCCGGTCCATCCCGAGGATCACGGTCGCTGGATCCCCGAGATCCGAACGGATCTGTGCGGCGTGTTCGCGGATGGCAGAGGATCGAGCCATGCGTTCGAATTCGGCGGTGTCGATGGCGATCGGGGCGGGTTGGAGATGAACGGATCTGCCTTGCCACCGCAGGTCCCTGCGGCCGATGCGCTCGGCGCCTGCGATGCGGCGAGCAGCCTGTGAGAAGTTATCGGCACTCTGGCGTGTTTGGAATGCGAGCACATCGGCTCCGAGCAGGCCTTCGATGATCTGTTGGCGCCAAGGAAGACGGGAGAAGATCTCGATGGGCGGGAACGGGATGTGGAGGTAGAAGCCGATCGTTGCCTGCGGAGTCATCGACCGCAGCATCGCCGGTACGAGCTGGAGTTGGTAGTCCTGCACCCATGCGATGTCGCCGGGTCGTGTTACCGCAGCCGTCTCCTCGGCATAACGGCGGTTGACGTCGACGTAGGGACGCCACCAGTGTCTGTGGAACTCAGGCGTGACGATCGCATCGTGGTACAGCGGCCACAGCGTCCCGTTGCAGAACCCGTAATAGAACTCGTCGACCTGGGTCACTGACAACGGAACCGGTCGTTGATCGATGCCGTCGTATTCGAACGGGTCCGGTGCGAAATCTGGGATGCCCGGCCAGCCAACCCACGCGCCCTCGGCATTCTGGAGCACTGGTCGCAAGGCGCGAACGAGGCCTCCGGGGCTGATCGACCATTCGTTGCCGTCCCACGATACGGGGAGGCGGTTCGCGACGACGATGATGCGTTGGACGATGGTCTCCTCAGTCCGCGTCGTGTCCGAGCCTAACGATGCTGCCGGCTCGGTGGAGATGACTCACTTCCAAACGCTGAGCCCTTCGGCTTCAAACACAGCCGAGCGCCGGGGTGCTATGTTCGATCTCTGGATCCTGCAAACAATCCATGAATAGAGGGACGATGAAGAGAGAGACTTCAGACGCCCAACGGATGAAGCCTCGAGGGCTCCGGTTCATTGGCGTCGTCTTGCTCGTGTTCGTTGTCGGGCTGACAGCATGTAGCAATGACATTGGCGAGGCCATTGGCGAAGCCATCGACTTTGTCGAGTACATTGGCGCGACGGGTGACGTGCTCGAGGCGAACGGGAGCAAGGGATCCTCTCCCTTTGACATGGATTGCGATGGAAGCACAGAGACCAAGACCGTGACCTGCACGGCGGAGACCAGCGCGGGTCAGAGCATTGAGTCGATCGGAGAGAACTTGGGCGAGGACAACGCCACACTGGTGGTGACTGTCGACGGCCAGGTCATCTACGACGGGCTCCTCACGGGAGTCCCCGGCTCCTAAGAATCCTCGCCGATCGTTCCATCGCCACTGACATCAGATTCGCCGACGACGACCTGTAACCCACAAAGCAGCCGCACATATTGCCTTTGAATTCAGGTGATCGTTGCATCCATCGTGAGAGACGCTACGCCTATCCCGGACACACCCCCATCCGATCCGTGGCCAATGTTTGACACGGGTTTGACATGAGTACTTCCTGCGACTCGAGACGCGAGAAAACCCTCGGCACATGTAGGAATGCCAAGGGTTTCCTTCGTAGCGGGGGCAGGATTTGAACCTGCGACCTTCGGGTTATGAGCCCGACGAGCTACCAGACTGCTCCACCCCGCGTCGTGTGGAGCCGTGATTATACGACGGGGTGGCCCGTAGCGCTTCGGGATCCCCCTCTCTTCGCACCGCAAGTGAGCGGCTCTCCCACGGAGGGGAGAGACGAGGAATATGGCTACAGGATCGTTTCGACCATGAGGGCTTTGATCGTGTGCATGCGGTTTTCGGCTTGGTCGAAGACGATGCTCGAACTTGACTCGAAGACGTCATGGGTGACTTCGAGACCGTCCTGCATGGCGGTTT
>QMQC01000267.1 GCA_003648875.1 Actinomycetota bacterium | reverse complement strand
GAACGGGAAGAGACGGCCAAGGAGGTAGACACCTGCGGTGACCATCGTTGCGGCGTGCATGAGGGCTGACACAGGCGTCGGGCCTGCCATCGCGTCGGGCAGCCATACGTGGAGCGGGAACTGTGCCGACTTGCCCATGGCGCCGATGAAGATCAACAGCCCTGCCCAGAAGGCGTACTGGCTCAACATGCCCTCTTCGCCGTGCACGACGACGTCGATGATGTCACTGAATCTGAACGAGCCGACGGAGACGGCCATGATGATCGCACCGAGGAAGAGTGCTGCGTCTGCAACCTTGTTGACCATGAACGCCTTGTTGGCTGCGTCAACGTTTGCGTAGTCCTCCCAGTAGTGCCCGATGAGGAGATAAGAGGCGACGCCGACGAGCTCCCAGCCGACGATCAGCTGTATGAGGTTCGGCGCAGACACAAGGATGAGCATGCCGCCGGCAAACAGCGAGAACGAGGCGAAGAACCAGGTGAACCGGATGTCGCCCTTCATGTAGCTCTTGGCGTACGTGAAGACGAGGAATCCGACCACTCCGATGAGGAAGTACATCATGATCGACAATCCGTCGACCACCCATCCCCACTCGAGTGTGACGTCACCGATCTCTGCGATCTCGACCGTGCCTTCATAGACGATGCCCCGAGTTGCGTTGACGACGAAGAGCACGGTGCCGTATACGGCTACGAAACCAATGGCCCCCCAGGCGACTTCCCACCCCTTGAATGGCATCTTCTTGCCCCACAAGGTGATGACAAACGCAGCAACCATGGGAAGGACGACGATGAGCCATGCCCATTCGACCAGCGGTCCACTTGTGATGCCGGGGACGATCGACTCGTGACCACCCTCAACAGCCTGCTCGCCCTCGCCAGCGGCAAGGACTACCCGGGAAGTGAAGGCAATGAATTGATGCATCGTCATCCCTTCATCAGGTTGAGCTCGTCGACGTCAGCGGACTGACGATTGCGGTAGATCATCAGGACGATCGCGATACCGATCCCGACCTCGGCGGCAGCGAGAGCGATGATGAAGAGAGCAAAGATCTGCCCGCTGTGGAGCTGATCCTGGAGATACGTGTCGAACGAGACGAGGTTGATGTTGACAGCGGCAAGCATCAATTCGACCGACGCCAGTATCAGAACAGCGTTCTTTCGGGTGATCACGCCGTACAGACCCATCGAGAACAATGCTGCGCCGACGATGATGAACTGGATGATCGTCATCGTTCGCCACCCTCGTCGTCCTTGCGTGCAATTGCGATGCCACCGATCAGCGCCGCAAGGAGTACGAATGAAACTACCTCGAACGGGACCACGAAACGATCGAAGAGGACGTTGGCCATGTCAGATGTCAGCGTTGGTTCGAACGGCTCGATCATGTTCGCACCGAAAGCGGCGACCATCGCCCACGCAATGACACCGAACAGAACAACGGAGAGCAGGGCTGCAGGAACCTTGACGTCACTGCCGTGGCTCAGGACGGTGTCCGCACCGAGGGGCGCACGCGTGATCATGATGCCGATCAGGAAGAGGATGACCACAGCACCGATGTAGACGAGCACGACGGTCCACCCAACGAAGGCCGCTCCAAGCATCAGGAACATCGCTGCTGTGCCACCAAGCGCAACCACGAGGTAGAGCACTGCTCGCACGATGTTGTCTGAAGTCACTGTTCGCCAGGCACCAAAGAGCGTTGGGAACACGATCAACATGAACGCCCAGTTGGCGGCCTCACGGAACCAATCGGTCAAAGTCACGGTCTCCATCAGGACTCCAACGCCGGGGGTTCGGGAACGGTCTCGAGCCACTCGCCGAGCTTCTCCATGTCATGGAGAAGGTCGGCGATCTTCGGCTCGGAATATTCGTACTCAGGGCTCCAGAACAGGGCATCGAAGGGGCAGACCTCGACGCAGATGCCGCAATACATACAGAGGCTGTAGTCGATGTCGAAGCGATCGAGCTCGTTCTTGGTCTTGATGCGCCCACCAGGCTTTGCAGGAACCTGCGCTTCCTTGTGGCCCTCGATGTAGATGCACCAGTCCGGGCACTCCCTTGCACAAAGCATGCACACGGTGCAGGCCTCTGCATCGAGCGAGATGACGCCTCGCGCACGGGGAACGGGGATCTCCTTCTCATCGGGATACATGGTCACCGGAGCCTTGGTGAACATGGCCTTGAGTGTGAGACCCATGCCCTTGAAGAGCCCTGGGAAAGGAAAGTCGATGTTCCTACTCATCAGAGCACCACCTTGAACACCGAAACCAGCGCGATGTTGAAAAGCGCAAGTGGGATGAGCCAGCGCCACGCCATGGACTGCAACTGATCCTCACGAAGACGTGGCCATGTCCAGCGAACCCAGATTATGAGGAAGACGAGAAGCGAGACCTTCACGAAGAAGACAGCCGGTCCCGCAAAGTTCGCCAATGAGTCGGGTAGGAACGGAACCCCGTAGCCGCCGAGGTACAGGGTCGCGGCAATCGCGCTGAGTCCAACCATCGACGCGTACTCACCGAGGAAGAACATCGTGAATCTGATGCCGGAATACTCCGTCAGGTAGCCCATCGTGAGCTCGGATTCAGCGATCGGCATGTCAAAAGGGATGCGAGAGAGCTCGGCGACAGCAGCGATCATGAAGATGGTGAATCCGATGATCTGGCCGGTGAGGATGTACGGGAGGGCTATCTCGACACCGCCGATCGTGAACAGCGTTGCCTGTTGTGCTTCAACGATGCCGTTGAGGGACATCGTCCCTGCCTGGATCACCACAGCAACGACGGCGAGCACCAGAGGTAGCTCGTAGGCGATCAGCTGGGCTGCTGCGCGCAGTCCGCCGATCAGGGAGTATTTGTTCGCCGAGGACCAGCCAGCCATCAGTATCCCAAGCACTGACAGCGAAGAGATCGCGAGGATGAAGTAGACGCCAAGATCGAGCTTCGTTGCAACAACGTCTGGACCCATCGGAATGACAGCGAAGACCGCAAGGGTTGACATCAACACGATGTAGGGCGCAAAGCCGTACACCGTTCTGTCGGCCTTCGCAGGTGCAAGATCCTCCTTCTGGAGGAACTTGGCACCATCGGCAAGAGGTTGGGCCTATCCCCAACGCCCACCGGCGTAGTACGGGCCGATCCTTGTCTGCATGTGCGAACCGGCTTTGAGTTCTGCATAGATCGTCACAAGCGCTGCGGTGAGCACCACTGCGAGCATCACGACGAGTTTGATGACGAGTCCGAGCCAGAAGTTCATCGGTCGACAGCTCCGAGGACGAAGTCGAGGGAGCCCATGATCGCAACGAGGTCCGGTATGAGCTGGCCCTTCAG
>QMQC01000266.1 GCA_003648875.1 Actinomycetota bacterium | reverse complement strand
ATGTCGCAGATCTCCTACGCCTCAGGCAGTCGTTTCCTTTCGTTGCTCGGTGGCGTTGTGATGAGTTTCTACGACTGGTATTGCGACCTCCCGCCGGCGTCACCGGAGATCTGGGGTGAGCAAACGGATGTTCACGAGTCGGCCGACTGGTACAACTCGCGGTTTGTGGCGGTCGTCGGCGCCAACCTCAACATGACCCGTACCCCTGATTGCCATTTCATCTCCGAGGTTCGGCACGCAGGCGCCAAACTGACGGTCTTCAGCCCCGATTTCTCCCAGGTGGCGAAATATGCCGACTGGTGGATCCCTGCTCACCCCGGCCAGGACACCGCCTTTTGGATGGCGGTCGATCACGTCATCCTCAACGAGAGCTATGTCGACCGCAAGGTTCCCTATTTCCAGGAGTACACCAAGCAGTACACCGACCTTCCCTTCCTGGTAGAGGTCGATGGAGGCCGGTCCGGCAAGATGGTGCGGGCCAACCGTGTGAGCGAGTACAAGGATGTCGAGCACGGTGACTGGAAACTCCTCTGGTGGGACCGCACTTCCGACCGCCCCCGTATGCCCAAGGGCACCATCGGCTACCGATGGGCCGAACAGGACGAGAGCAAGGGCAAGTGGAACCTGGAGTTGCGCGATGGGCAAACCGGAGAGGACCTCGACCCCGAGCTCACCTTCGCCGACCGACACGACGAGACCGTCGATGTCGAGTTCGACGACTTCACCGCCGGTACAACGTTCACCAGACCGGTCCCGGTTCGATACGTCGAGACCGATCAGGGTCGGGTGACGGTCGCCACCATCCACGACGTGATGATGGCTCAATTCGGCGTCGATCAAGGTCTCGGCGGCAACGTCGCCTCGAGCTATGACGACGAGACGGCCCTGTACACCCCGGCGTGGCAAGAACAGCACACCGGTATCCACCGTGACACGGTCGTCCGCTTCGCCCAGGAATGGATCGCCAACGCGGAGAAGACTCGCGGCAAGAACATGATCATCATCGGAGCCGGCGCCAACCACTGGTACCACAACAATCTGTTGTACCGCTCCGGGATAGTGGCCCTGATGCTCACCGGGTGTGTCGGCGTCAACGGCGGTGGACTGGGCCACTACGTCGGGCAAGAGAAGCTCGTCAGTCATGCCGCCTGGGGAGCGATTGCTTTCGGTGGTGACTGGGGCATGGCAGGTCGCCATCAGAACACCCCGTCGTTCGACTACGGTCACTCTGACCAGTGGCGCTACGAGCGTGGCTACTCCGACTATGACACACTGCCGGAAAATGCCACCCTCGACGATCACACCATCGACCACCAGGTGCGAGCGGTGCATCGTGGCTGGTTGCCCTTCTACCCGCAGTTCAAACAAAACTCACTGGAACTCGTCAAGGAGGCCCAGGCCAATGGGGCCGACTCTGACGAGGAAATCATCGCCTATGTGGTCGACCGCCTCAAGAGTCTGGAACTCGAGTTCTCTATCGACGATCCCGACGCACCGGAGAATTGGCCGCGTACCTGGTTTATCTGGCGCGGCAACGCGATCGGGACCAGCGCCAAGGGTCACGAGTACTTCTTGCGTCACTACCTGGGCACCCACTCCAATGCGATCGCCGACGAACTAGCGGGCGACACCGTCAAGGAGGTGACGTTCCGACCCGAGGCCCCCATCGGCAAGATGGACCTTGTCGTCGACCTCAACTTCCGGATGGATACCACGGCGCTTTACTCAGACATCGTGCTTCCCGCAGCCACCTGGTACGAGAAGGACGACCTCAATACCACCGACATGCACTCCTACATCAACCCGATGCAGGAAGCAGTTGCGCCGTCCTGGGAATCGAAGTCTGACTGGGCCATCTTCAACGCGGTGGCGAAGAAGGTCTCCGAGCTGTCGGCACCCCATTTTCCGGAGCCGGTCAAGGACGTCGTCATGCTGCCGCTGCAGCACGACACTCCCGACGAGTTGGCCCAACCCGACATGCTGGATTGGACCAAGGGAGAGATCGAGGCAATCCCCGGCAAGACGATGCCCAAGTTCCGGGTCATCGAGCGTGACATGCAGGGTATCTACGAGCGAATGGTGTCTCTAGGAAGGGGTGTGGAGAAGAACGGGGTGACTGCCCACGGTTTGAAGATTCCTGTGGCAGACGCCTATGTAGAACTGGCCGCCCGCCAGCCTCGTCAGGTCGATTTGGCCGGGCTCAACGGTCGTCCTTACCCCTCGTTGGAGCGAGACAGGGAGGTCTGTGAGGCCATCCTGGCCCTCGACCCGGCCTCCAATGGTGAGCTGGCGTACCGGGCCTTCGAGGCCGAAGAGGAAAAAACCGGGCTGTCGCTGACCGACCTCGCGGAAGGGCAACGGTCGGTACGGACGACATTTGCCGACATCGTCGCGCAACCACGACGGATACTCACCACACCAACCTGGAGCGGGATCGTCAACCACGGTCGCGCCTACAGCCCGTTCACGCTCAGTGTGGAGCGGCTGGTTCCGTGGCGGACGCTGACCGGGCGGCAGCACTTCTACCTGGACCATGAGAATTACCTGGACTGGGGAGAGCACGTCCCCACCTACAAACCGCGACCCGACCACACGATGTTGTCGGAGTTGGAGCGGTCCAACGTGGAGGCGCAGGGGATGCTGCTCAACTATCTGACGCCACACGGCAAGTGGAGCATCCACTCGACGTACTCGGAGAACATCCGGATGAAGACCCTGTCCCGGGGCGGCTACCCGGTGTGGCTCAACCACAAGGACGCAGCCGAACTGGGAATCGCCGACAACGACTGGGCCGAGGTGTTCAACGACAACGGCGTGTTCGTCCAGCGATGCGTTGTCTCGGCGCGAATCCCCCGGGGAACGGTGGTCGTCTACCACGCCACCGAACGCACCATTGGGATCCCGATCTCACCGTTGCGGAAACGTCGTGCGGGCATGAACAACTCGCTGACCCGGACCCGCCTCAAGCCCGTCTTGATGAGTGGGGGTTACGCCCAGTTCACTTACGCCTTCAACTACTGGGGACCGACCGGGGTGAACCGGGACACGTTCGCATACGTCCGTCGCATCGACAAGCCGGAATACTGAGAGGGGTATCGCATGGATGTCAGAGCTCACATGAGCATGGTGTTTCACCTCGACAAGTGCATCGGTTGCCATACGTGCAGCGTCGCTTGCAAGAACCTGTGGACGGACCGCAAGGGCGCCGAGTACATGTGGTGGAACAACGTCGAGACCCGCCCGGGAACTGGCTACCCGACGGGCTGGGAGGACCAGGACCACTACAAAGGCGGCTGGAAACAAGGCTGGACCGGGATCGAGCTGAGGCTCCAATCT
>QMQC01000265.1 GCA_003648875.1 Actinomycetota bacterium | reverse complement strand
TGCCTCAACGACCATTCGGTCAATTGCGATGGCGCAGCCGGTGACATTGGAAGCATGCTTCAGAAGTGCGCCGTTTCCGGCCATGAGTGCCGGGGAGAGCACTCGGATGACTTGCCACAGGGGGAAGTTCCACGGCATGATCACAAGAACGATTCCCAGGGGTCGGTGGGCGATGTAGCTCGAAACGCGACCCGTATCAACACTGATGTCTGCGAGGATCGTTTCGGCCTCCTCTGCGTAGTAGCGGCACACCCACGCACACTTGTCGACCTCTGCACGCCCCTGTGTGATCGGCTTGCCCATCTCCTCGGCCATCAAGATGGCGAGATCTTCCCTATTTCGCTCGAGGACAGAGGCCAGATCTTGCATGAGGTACGAACGATCACCCAGATCCGTGTGCGCCCACTCCCGCTGCAGTCCGTGTGCACGGGCGATGTGATGCTCCACCAGCTCGGGTGTCGTGTCTGGATACTCGGCGATGGTTTCACCGGTCGTCGGGCTGACAGAGATCATTTCTGGTTCCTCACTTCTGGCTGCAATCCTGCAGAGTCCGATCGTACATGTGGTCAGCAATCGAGGCGCTGCACCCTCAGCTCGTGAGATCCATCCTCGACCGTGTACTCGAAGTACATGTATATGGCGCCGGGGACTCGAACCGCACAGACGTATCTCACACACCCGTGCGGCGATGTGATCCACCTGTCTTCGAGGCGACGGAACGACTTCCCATCCGGAGACATCGCAAGGCCTGCATGCTCCTCATAGTTGTCGTAGAACGTCCGTCCGCCATCGAACATGGCAAGGAAACCATCCTCCCATGTGATCATCGAGTTGATGCGAGCTCTGCGGCCGTGCCATGAATCGTCTGCAGGAGCCTCGAACACGTACTCGATCGACGGAAAGTACCTTCCGTCGTCAGACACTGCCAACACAGTCGCGTCGAGCGCGGCAGCGTGCACGATGTTGCCGTCGCGCAGTGGACCGGATCGAGACGGCACAGCCGCGTACAGCCAGATCTCGTCACCGACCAGGTGCACATACGGATCCTTGATCCACGGCAATCCGAACTCGCCAGGAGACAGCACGGTACGTCGGGACTGCGTAGAGATCTCCGATAATTCCCCAGCCTCGATCAAATCGATACGCCAGGTGGATGTTCCCTTGACCTCGTACGAAACGTAGACCATCCACTTGTCCTTGAAACGGACGCAGTGGCCCTCCTCAATGGAGTTCGCGTTGAGATCGTCCTTGGTGGCCGTCCATACGTCCGTGAACTCGATGCCATCTGAGCTCACGGCGACACTGCACATCCCTGCCCTGCCGTGCTCCAACGGCTTCCTGACACGGTAGAAAAGGGCGAAGGTGTCGCTGTCGGGTTCGTACGAGACCTTCCCACCGACCCAGTTTCCGTATCCGCGGCCTGATGGCTCCCGAACGATTACCGAATTGACCGGATCGAAGTTGAGCACGCCGAGGCCAGTCGAGGATTGCGTTGGCAGCGTCACCGGTGTTCTCAACCCTTCGTTGAACCCGCCATCAGGCCACGCACGAAGTAACGCTGCAGCGAGAAGAACACTGCGAGCGGTAGCACCATGGTGACGAACGCGGCCGCTGTCAAGATGTGCCAGTCCTGTCCACGGCTTCCTGTCACGTTTGCCAGCACGACGGTGACGGGTGCCACATCGATCGAACTGCCGACGAAGGTGACAGCGATGAGGTAGTCGTTCCAGGTCCAGAGGAACTGGAAGATCGTAAAGGCTGCGAGCGCGGGTAGGGAGAGCGGGACGATCAGCTTCCAGAAGATCTTGAAGTGGTCTGCCCCATCGATGCGTGCCGACTCGATGATTTCGCCCGGAAGCGTGGACATGTAGTTGGTCAGCAAGAAGATGGCCAGCGGCATGCCGAACATCGAATGGGTCAGCCAAACGGACAGCGACGTGCCCTGAAGGTTGAGATCGGGGAACACCGTCAGTGTTGTTCCGAGGACGGTCAGGTGCGCACCACCGACATAAAGCTGGAGGAGCGGGATCAATGACATCTGCAGAGGGACAGCCATCAGCGACACGAGAAGGACGAACAGGAACTCTCGCCCTGGGAATCGCATCCATGCAAATGCGTAGCTCGCGAACGCCGCGATCGCGATCGGAATGATTGTGGCTGGAATCACGATCGCGAGCGAGTTGAGCAGAGCAGATACCATGTCGGGTGCGCCAGATCCTTCGCCGAAAAGAACGAAGTTGTAGTTCTCCATGGTGAAGTCGAACTCTGTGAAGAACGTCCACCAGCCTGACGTCTTGATCGCTGCTTCTGGTCTGAACGAGCTGATGAAGAGGCCGAGCGTGGGGATCAACCACAGGATCACGAGGAACCAAAGGATGGCCTTACTGCCGAAGCTCGTGAGCCATCCGAACGCACCGTTGGACGGCTTATCGGTGAGATCTGTGAGGTGTGGGCGCTCTTGCGTCGATGTCATCGCATCGCCCCTTCCTTACGCACGCGTCGTATGTTCACGTACATGATCGGCACGATGAACAGGAAGAGCACAGTCGCCAATGCGGAGCCTCGACCTGCTTGTGTGAACCGGAAGGCTTGATCGAACATCTCGTTCGCGATCACATTCGTCTGGAATTCGCCGTTCGTCATCACCTTGACGATGTCGTAGACCTTCATCACTACCACGATCAATGTCGTGACAACGACGGCGATCGTCGACCGGATCGTCGGGATCGTGATTCGCCAGAAAGACTCGCTCTGTGTGGCGCCGTCTATCTCCGCGGCCTCGAGCAACTCGTTGGGTACGGCCTTGATCGCGGCCGAGAGCACAACCATCGCAAAGCCGGTCTGTATCCAGATCAACACAATGATGAGGAAGAACGTGTTCCACGGTGGCCGAATCAACCATGCGACGGGGTCGAATCCGAGCGATGTCGTCACGGCATTCGCCACGCCTATTTGAACCTCGCTGGCAGGTCGGAATATATAGATGAACCTCCAGATGACCGAAGCGCCGACCATCGAAATAGCCATCGGGAGAAAGATGAGAGCTTTTGCGACGGCCTCTCCTCGCCGCAAGCGGTCCGTGAGGACCGCGATGAACAGGCCGAGTCCCGTGGCGAACGTCGTGACGGAGAAGACCCACCAGAGGTTGTTCCAGATCACGCCTCCCAATGACGTGAATACCGCGAACGCAACGAGCGCGACGCCCACGGCCGTCCAGCCAAGCGGGACAGGTCCATCGTACGTTGCCCGAACGCCGACCGATTTTCCTAGGCGACGTGCGAACCAGACACCGAGGAGCAGTGCAACCACGCCGACGATGAAGAGACGACTGGTGACGATGTCTCGCCAGCCCGACATGTTGAACATCTCGTCG
>QMQC01000264.1 GCA_003648875.1 Actinomycetota bacterium | reverse complement strand
CGGACGACATCACCGCTCCGGACGATCCGAGACCTCTCGCACGGGGAATCTCGTTCGCAAGCGTGATGTGCATTGGACGACCGACTGCCATCTCGACGGCGCGATAGATCATGTCGGAGGGATCGAGACGACTCGTCGAGCCATGCTCGGTGATCGTCATGGTGTCCGAGGGTTCCGCGGTTGCCTTGCATCGCAAGGAGAGAGCAAGCGCAAGCGTATCAAACCCCGGCCCGAGGTTTCCTGATGATCCTGGTGCGGAGGCCACTCCGATCAGCGACGGACCGGTTCTATGAAGATGCGCCTCGCATCGGTACATGCCTCGCGTATCGAGGTTTCGACGTGTTCAATTGCCAACACTTCATCAACCTCCTCGTCGAATGCAACGTCCGTGGTCACGAGGATCTCGTGTGGCGCCAACTGCATTGTGAGCAACCGTTCCACATGGTGCACCTGTTCTACACCGAGGATGGCAACACGAATTGCAGCACGATCCTCCCTGCTTGCGGCCTCTCCTATGAGCAAGGCTTTCATCTCCCTGGCGATGACCATCGCAACAGCGGCAAGGACGAGGCCGATCAGTACAGACGCAAGGCCATCCCATACCGCTGAGCCGGTGACATCGGTGAGGATCAACCCTGTTGCTGCAATGGCAAGACCGACTACGGCCGCGGTGTCCTCGAATATCACAATGATCAGGGCTGAATCCTTCGATTCCTTGATCATCCGCCACGCCGATTTCGTGCCGCGGATGCGGTTGAACTGCTTGAGCGCCGGAATCAGGGCGATGAAGATCTCAAAACCCGCCGCGACAGCAAGGACGATCAGGGAGAAGACAAGGCCATCACCCTCATGGGCGTGCGGATTCTGGATGCGTTCCCAGCCATTGACAATCGAAAACACGGCGCCCCCGACGAACAGCACGACAGCAACCATGAATGACCAGAAGTACATAGCCTTTCCGCGTCCGAATGGGTGAGTGACGTCTGCCTTGTATCTCGAGACGGCATCGCCACGAAGCAGGAAAAGCTGGTTCCCCGTATCAGCCACCGAGTGGATCGCCTCGGCCAACATGGCCGTACTCCCGGACACGCCCGCGGCAACGAACTTCGTGACCGCGATCAGCGCATTCGCTACCAATGCAAGAAGTATCAACCGTTTCGATTCGGATGCCATGGCCAGTGAGAGTACAGAACACGGAACACAGAGGGCTCGCATTGCGCGTCGAACGTTCGCCGGCGACGCGTGCGGTGCTGATCGGGTGCACGCATCCCGAGTCTTGATCGAGCGCATCCAATACTGATGCCGCGTGATGCATATGGCCCATTTTGGATCACCTGTCACCCGGAGGGGGTGCCTGCGGTGTCATAGTGTTGGAGAAGGAGCAGGGCGCAGGCTGATGACCACATCCCACCTCACTGACGAAGAGGTCTACCGCAAGTACGCCGATGACCTGGTCAGGTTCGCCATGGGACTCGTAGGGCGCACCGATGGGGCTGATGTCGTGTCAGATGCGATGCTCCGGGCCTTCTCTTCCGATTCGTGGGGGTCAGTTTCGAATCAGCGGGCCTACCTGTACAGGGCGGTGTTCCACCAGGCGGCCAACACTCACCGGGACCGGCAGCGGCGCTGGACCCAGGAGTTGAAAGCGGTTTCCAGCGACATCACCGAACCGGCCGAGTATCGGCCGGAAGTCCTGCTCGCGGTGAAGCAACTCAGCGTTCGTCAGCGGGCGGTCATCGTCCTGGCCTACTGGGAACAGTTCACGCCGAGCGAGACGGCCGGGCACCTCGGCATCTCAGAGGGCTCGGTGCGTCGCCACCTGGCCCGTGCCAGGTCCAAGTTGCGAAGGGTGCTCAATGACTAGTCGACTTGATGACAAGATCCGCGCCTTCGTGTCGGAGTTGGTCGATGACCCGCCCCCGGCACCGGAGATCGACTTCGAGTGGTTGGGGCACCCCGATCGTCCGCCTCTCCACGAGAGTCCCTTGCGGCGACGCCCCTGGCTGCCGGCTGTTGCCGTCGTCGGTGCAGCGCTGCTGGTGATGGTTGTCGTCGGCCTGCCGATCCTGTTTTTCGGCGGCCAAGAATCAACTGTCATCGAACAACCAACTACAACGATGGCACAGGTGACCACGACGGTTCCGCCCACGACGCTGCCGCCAATTCCTGTTTTCATCTGGGAATCGTGGCAGCGGGTCGGTGCGGATGTGATGCAACCGGCCTTCGCGCTCCCCGACATGACGCAGGTCGGATCGCGGCTGATCGCAGTCGGACTCGAACCCGGGGAAGAGGATTCCCCCCAGGACGTCGTGATCTGTGCATCGGACGACGGCGTCACCTGGGCGCGACTCGCCGAGAATGACCCTGCGCTGACATCGGGCATGGTGTTCATGTTCAGCATTGCCGAGGGAGGCCCGGGCATGGTCGCTGTCGGGACGGGTTGCGAAGATGGCACACCCTGTAATGTTATTCATCCGATCGTGTGGACATCCGCTGACGGAACCGAATGGACCAGGTCCCCTGCCGATCAGGTCGTCTTCGGTGAGTACGGCATAATGTTCGACGTGATCGCCACCGACCATGGAATCGTCGCGGCTGGCTGGATCGCCGGGGACGACCCAAGCCTTGTCCGCCCGACAGTGTGGCTCTCACCAGACGGTGCCGCATGGGTGCGCGCATGGGACGGTGATTTCGGCGATCAATCAGTCCTCTCCCCAGGCTTCAACCCAGGGTTCGGGGCCCTCGCCGTCAACCCTGATGGCCTCATCGTTGGGGTCGGGCTGGCTAAGAATGATGACGGGGAGCTGGTCGCCGCGGTGTGGGCCTCTAGCGACGGTCGCGCCTGGGAGCGCATCGAGCCGAACTCCCCCGACTTCCGCGGCGAGACCGGCCTCAGTGTCACCATGCTGGACGTCGCGTGGGGCTCATCTGGATTCACCGCGGTGGGCACCGACGGCGGTGCGCAAGTGGCCATCTGGCAATCCCCCGACGGCCACTCCTGGACCCGCATCGACACCACGGATCAACCCTTCGACACGACCGGAACTCTCAGCTCCGTCGCTGCACTCGCCGCCGGATTCGTGACGGCCGGACCTCACGCCTTCGCCGATCAGGGCGAAGGGCCTGTGACACTGTGGACCTCACCGGACGGATCGACCTGGGACCGCGTCCATACGATTGGTCCGGGCAACGCGTCGTCGATCGTTGCAACCGACGCCGGGATCGCCGTAGCCGGCGCGATTTTCGAGGCCGACGATTCCCACGCTGCCGTTGGGGTGGGACCCGCCTGCGATCCCCACGCACCGCCACCGGATCCGCTGCCGTCGTCACCGCCGACCACCGTCGAGAAGCCCCCTGCCGACCTTCCTGAGATGGGGACCCTCGAGG
>QMQC01000263.1 GCA_003648875.1 Actinomycetota bacterium | reverse complement strand
GCTCAACGTCCGTCTCAATCTGACCGCGCATCGGACACGAAGCAATCGTGAGGGCGATACCCACATCGACGACACCATTCTTGATCTTGGTGTCCCCCACCATCCCGACATCCACGATGTCGGTGTGTAGCTCGGGATCGATCACATGCCCAAGCGCCTCGCGAACCTGTTCTTCGGTGGCCATGGTTGGAAGGGTAGGAGACAGGTCGCTGGAGGCTGACGGCATATTTTCGTCGAAGATGCAGTAGATTTCCCCTATCATGGTGTTCCCAAGACTCACCGGATCCCGGAGGCTCGAATGACAGTTCCCAATGCCGCTCAACTGCAAGGTGTGACTTTGACCTCGAGCGCTGCAGCAAAGGTCAAGGAACTCATCGAGGCTGAGGGCGACGGTGAAATGGCGCTGCGTCTCGGTGTGAAACGGTCCGGGTGTTCAGGGTACGCCTACGACATGTTCTTCGATTCCGCCATCGACGCTTCTGACATCGTCAGTGAGACCGATGGTGTTCGTGTCGTCGTTGATGCCACAAGCGTGTCGATGGTGACGGGTGCCGTCGTGGACTTCAAAGACGACGGCCTCGCCGGTGCCGGCTTTGCGATCGAGAATCCGAATGTCTCAGGCACCTGCGGTTGCGGACAGAGCTTCAGCTAACGGTTGACGATCTGCGGTAGTCCCCGGCGAGGACAGCTGTGAACCCGCGTGTGTCACAATCTGCTTGAACATTCGCGGAAGATAGAGGTCTCCAATGCCAAAGATCACGCATGATGCCCCAAGTGGACCCACCCCCATGGGGCCGTACAGCATCGTTACCGAAGCCAACGGGTTCGTGTTCGTCTCGGGCATGGTGTCTCTTGTCCCAGAGACGGGGAAGCCGGTCGAGGGCGACGTCAGGGCCCAGACGCATCAGGTCATGCAGAACATCGGAGCGGTTCTCGGCGACGTTGGTCTGACGTTCGACGACATCGTCAAGACGACGATCTTCGTTGCAGACATCGCTGACTACCCGGCCGTGAACGAGGTATATGGCGAGTACGTTGGTGAGTCGCGCCCGGCTCGCTCTACGATTGAGGCAGGCGCGCTGCCGGGCGGGTTCCTCGTTGAGATCGAGACCATCTCCGCCCGCTGACCCGCTTCTGGCGTCCCCAGGCGCAACATATTGCGCTCACGAACGCCAGAAGGAAATGAACGAAGGAGATCACATGAATCGTGACGCAGTATTGGCAGCACTCGGGATCGAGGGCGAAAACTCCGGCGTCTTCGCTGGTAGGTGGCTCCCGGGGAATGGATCCGATTTGGTTTCCATCGACCCGACGACCGAGGAGGCCATTGGGACTGTCCGCGAGGCCGACATTTCTGACTACGAAACCGCGATCACGGTTGCCCAGAGCACCTTCAAGGAGTGGCGCATGCTGCCTGCTCCCGAGCGTGGCAACTACGTTCGGCTCATCGGCAACGCTCTGCGTGAATACAAGGAGCCTCTTGGCGCCCTCGTCTCGATGGAGACCGGCAAGATTCGGGCTGAGGGCGAGGGCGAAGTTCAGGAGATGATCGATATCGCTGACTTCGCCGTAGGTCTCTCGCGGCAGCTCTACGGTCTCACGATCGCATCCGAGCGTCCACGCCACAGGATGTACGAGCAGTGGCAACCTCTTGGTCCCATCGGGATCATCTCTTCGTTCAACTTCCCCGTCGCCGTGTGGTCGTGGAACGCCCTGGTTGCCGCGGTGTGCGGCGACACGATGATCTGGAAGCCATCGCACACGACTCCCCTGACCGCCGTTGCGACCACAAGGATCGCCCAAGAGGTGATGGAGGGTTCAGGCTTTGAGGGCGTCTTCAACCTGACCGTTGGCCGCGCTGATCCGGTTGGCGCAGCATTGGTCTCTGATAGACGTGTCCCCCTCATCTCGGCCACCGGCTCTGTGCGGATGGGACTGCAGATCGGCACCGAGGTTGCGAAACGACTCGGCCGGTCACTTCTCGAGCTCGGCGGCAACAACGCCATCATTGTGATGGACGACGCCGACCTTGACATGGTGGTCAGGGCGACACTCTTCTCTGCTGCAGGCACCACGGGCCAGCGGTGCACGTCCCTGCGCCGGCTTCTCGTCCACAAGGATGTCATAGACGATCTCTCGGACCGTCTCGTTGGGGCGTTCGGCCAGATTCGACTGGGTGATCCCCTCGATGACGACACGCTCATCGGTCCACTTGTGGATCGGGCAGCGGTTGACACAACGAAGGCGGCGATCGAGATAGCCCTCGAGCAGGGCGGTGAATTGATCGCTGGTGGCAACGAGCCGGATCGGAAGGGATTCTTCCTCGAGCCGGCGATCGTGAGAATTCCCGCGGATGCCCCAATCGTGCAGACGGAGACCTTTGGGCCGATCATGTATCTCATCGAGGTCGACTCTCTCGACGAGGCCATTGCGGTCCAGAACGGAGTCCCTCAAGGACTTTCGTCAGCAATCTTCACCGACTCGGTCCGTAGCTCGGAGCTGTTTCTCTCAGCGGAGGGGTCTGATTGCGGCATCGCGAATGTCAACATCGGCACGTCCGGTGCCGAGATTGGTGGTGCGTTCGGTGGCGAGAAGGAGACAGGCGGCGGCCGCGAATCGGGATCTGATGCCTGGAAGGTCTACATGCGCCGCCAGACTGTCACGATCAACTGGTCCAAGGATCTACCGCTGGCCCAAGGCATCGACTTCGGCTGACGCATCCGGTGAATCCGGGTCTACGTCAGTTCGATGACCGGGATCACGCGGTCGGTGCCAGCCGCGTACTCTGCGAACTGTGGGAATCGGCCGGCCTGCTCGGCGTAGATGGTGTCGCGTTCGGTGACATCCACCTCAACGGCCGTTTTGTTGACCGTGTTGGTGCCGATCTCGATTGAGACCGAGGGGTTCGCCTTGGCGTTGTGGTACCAATCTGGATGCGAATCAGCTCCGGCCTTGGAGGCGAAAACAAAGAGCCTGTCGCCATGATCCAAGTACATGAGAGGTGCCTCACGATTCGTGCCGGTCTTTGCCCCCGTTGTGGTGAGGATCAGGAGGGGAGCACCCTCGAACATCCCTCCGACCTTGCCCTCGTTGGCCCTGAACTCGTCGATGACGCCTGCGTTCCAATCCGACATTGCATTCCTTCCCTGGAGCAGACAGGTAGAACGCGGTTGGGTCCTCGGATATTCCGTTGTCCGTGGAATAGGCCTTGGCCGTCGAGGTTCGAACCTGTATGGCCCCAGCTGCTCGAAAACCAACTGCAGTCATTCCTTCGATCCGTGCGCTTGAGGGCGCAGGGTTTGCGGTCCGTCGACCCTTTCCGACCGGGGCGGTCGACCACTACGGACCGTTCCTGCTTCTCGATGAGATGGGACCGGCAGACAACGCACCAGGCGAAGCCAAAGGCGCTCCAGACCATCCGCATCG
>QMQC01000262.1 GCA_003648875.1 Actinomycetota bacterium | reverse complement strand
TCGATGTAGATGTGGCTCCATCACTCTCACCACCCCCGCATGCCACCAATATGAGGGCGAACGTCGCAACCAACGCAACGCCGCTGCCCACATGTGAAGCTCTCCCGAGCACTCTGCTCCTCATGGCCCCAAGCGTACCTCGGGGAAGCGGCCGTGATCTCGGCAACCTGAATTCACACATTCCCGCGAAGGCACCGAGGATCGTACCCGCCCTTGTCGTTCCCGCCCCGAGATAGCATGAACCCTCAACGCAGAAGCCGAGCCGGCACAGATCAGGATGCGTGATGGACGAGACAATCGACTTCCACAACCTCGACTTCCTCCAGAACCCGTATCCGGTTCTCCGCTCGGTTCGAGAAGAGACGCCGATATTCCGTCAGGCGAAGGACAAGAACGGCCAGGAGATGTGGTTCCTCACACGCCATGACGACATCCACCGCGCACTCCGCGACCGCAGGTTGGGGCGCAGCTTCGAACATGTGCTGACCCACGAGGATGTCCGTGTGATTCCACCGCCGCCGGAATGGAAGCCGTTCACCGATCTCGAGCGTTGGTCCATCCTGCAGCTCGAGCCACCTGAGCACACCCGGATCAGGGCACTTCTGTCACGCGAGTTCACGCCGAGGCGAGTGGCGGCGCTCCATCCGCGGATTGTCGAAATCGTCGACGATCTGCTTGACACTGCAGACCCAACCTCGTTTGAGCTACTGACCGACTTCGCCCAGCCGTTCTCACTGCTGGTGATGTGCGATCTGCTCGGTGCTCCGTTCGAGGACAGGCAGCAACTTCTCGACTGGTCCCATCGCATCGTCAAGATGTACGAACTGACCACGACCGATGATCAGATCGCCTCGGCGATCCAGGCCTCGACGGAGTTCACAGAGTGGGCAAGGGAACTCATCGCGCAGCGTCGATCGAGGCCGACAGATGATCTCGTGTCGGGGCTTTGCACGGCCGAGACCGATGAGGGTCGCCTCACAGACGACGAGATCATCTCGACCGTCGTACTTCTCCTGAACGCTGGCCACGAGGCAACAGTCAACACTCTCGGCAATGGGATCGCTGCCCTCCTCGAGCACCCGGATCAATGGACGCGCCTCGTGGATGGCGATGTCGACTATCGCACAGCACCAGAGGAGCTCTTCAGATACGACTCGCCTCTCCAGCTCTTTGAGCGTTGGGTACTCTCCGACGGTTATGAGGTGGCAGGTCAGAAGATCGAGCGGGGGGATAGGATCGCCATGCTGTTCGGATCGGCAAATCGCGATCCGAGAAAGTGGCACAAGCCAGACACACTCGACATCGGACGTGCCGATCCGACACACGTCACATTCGGTTTCGGTCTACATCACTGCATCGGTGCACCGCTTGCTCGCCTCGAAGTCGCCACCGCATTGGAGCGATTGGTGACCAGGTTCCCCGAGGCTCGACTCACAAGTGACCCTGTCCGACACCCAACCTTTGTCATACACGGCTATGAGCGTGTCGACATGGTCATGCAATAGCCCAAGCACCGCCCGCCACGCATCGCCAACCCAGATGGTGCTCCTCGTCAGTCTTCCGTCATCTGTGGCCCGTCATTGGTTCTCAGCCGTCGCAACATCTCATGCATGGCGATACCGGATGCGACGCCGACATTGATGGATCGTGTTGAGCCGTACTGGGTGATGTGTAGCACTTCGGCGCAGCGCTCGACCATCTCATCGGAGAGACCCGGTCCCTCCTGACCGAACACCAGGACACAGCGCACTGGTAGGTATGCCGTCTCGATCGCGGTTGAGCGATCCGTGATGTCGATTCCCACAATCCGAAGCCCGGTAGCTGTCGCTCGATCCGCGAACTCGTCCACCGATCTGTGATGCTCGATGTGCTGATATCGATCCGTCACCATTGCGCCGCGCCGATTCCATCGCTTCTTGCCGACGATGTGCACCGTGTGCGCAAGGAAGGCGTTGGCGTTTCGCACGATCGTGCCGATGTTGAAATCGTGCTGGAAGTTCTCGATCGCGACATGAAAACCGTGCCTTCGTCCGTCGAGATCTGCGATGATCGCCTCAGTCGTCCAGTATCGGTACTCATCAAGGACATTTCTGCGATCGCCCTGCGCAAGCAGCTCCTCGTCGAGCCTGTCGTCGTCTGGCCACGGAGGCAGATGTGGTCCGACACCAACCCCTCGTTCTTCAGCCATCGGCGCTGAGTTCGATTCCGGAGAGATTCTCAAGTGCCTTGACAAGAGCGTGGTTGCCTTCCGAACCGAGACCACGCTCCTGGAGGCCGCGGTACAGCTGGAAGATGAGAGACGTGCCCGGAATCGGCACTCCGAGACCGTCAGCCGCCTCGAGCACGAGCCTGAGGTCCTTCTGTTGGAGATCGATCGTGAAGCCCGGGCGCCAGTCGCGCTCGATCATCTGCGGACCACGATTCGAGAGCATCCAGGATCCTGCAGCACCGCCCTCAATGGCCCCAATGGTGGTCTTCAGGTCAAGACCACCCGCTTCCGCCAGCAGCAGCGCCTCGGACACTGCAAGTTGATTACCCACGACAAGAATCTGGTTCACCGCCTTGACGAGCTGGCCCGCCCCCGTGGGCCCCACATGGGTGATGGTGGTTCCAATGGTCCTCAGATAGGGCATGGCCCGCTCCACCTGTGTTGTCTCGCCGCCAATCATGATGCTCAGGGTCCCGTTCGCTGCACCCTCGGAGCCACCGGAGATCGGAGCGTCCAGCCAGTGACCACCCAGGTCCACAATTCTCTCAGCGAACCGTCTTGTGGCGTCGGGCGAGATCGTTGAATGGTCAATCACGAGTCCTCCCGGTCTCAGACCGTCCGCAATGCCATCCCTGCCGAACACAGCAGCTTCGACATCGGGCGTGTCTGAAACGCACATCATCGCAATCTCGCATCGCGATGCGAGATCGGCGGGGGAGTGCGCAGACGCTGCGCCGGCGGCCACCAGATCGTCAGCCTTTGATGCAGTCCGATTCCACACGACGACATCGAAACCAGCATCAACGAGATTCAACGCCATTGCGTGTCCCATGATGCCCAACCCGACAAAGCCAATCCTTGCCATCATTCCTCCTATGCGTCTGCTGTTTGTGGTTCTCGACCGTAGTGGCGAGCGAGCATCAGCGCAGGGATGATCGATAACGCCGACACGACGAATGCCGCGATGTAGGGGATGTGGGGGCCTATTCCGAACAGAAGTCCCGAGACCGCGGTCGAGATGATGACGGCAAGGCTCGTCGTCGACTGGTAGACCCCGAGCACACCGCCGCGCATCGAATCATCGACGGTCTTCGTGGCCATTGCCTGCAGGGTCGGAAGCAGAAGCCCCGAACCCACGGCGAAGAACGCGGATCCGAACCCGGCCACCCAGACCATCGTTGCGACAGCAAAGGCTCCGAGACCAATGGATCGAACGACGATCGCTATTGT
>QMQC01000261.1 GCA_003648875.1 Actinomycetota bacterium | reverse complement strand
GGAGTTCTCGGACCCGTCGAGGTATCCGAGGCGAGACGGCCACTGTCTGTGGGGGGACCGAAGCAAAGGACGGTCCTTGCCCTGCTGATTGCACGCGCCGGGAGCGCGGTGTCGACGGACGCCCTCGTTGACGGCGTGTACGGGGACGAATCGCCCGACGGCGCACGCCGCTCCATCCAGACCTATGTGTCGAACCTGCGCGGAGAACTCGGCAACGTCATCGAAGCGACCGGATCGGGGTATGTCCTGGGAGCCGACCGCTCCGAGATCGATGCGCTCCGGTTTGAGGACGCCGTCTCCGAGGCAGCCGGCGTCGATGATCCCGAGAGTGCTTCAGAGGTGCTCAGGGAGGCACTGGCCTTGTGGCGCGGTCATCCCTATGCGGATGTCGACGGTCTCTTTGAGCTCACCGCGGAGCGGACGCGCCTCACGGAGCTACGAATGTCGGCGATCGAGCTACGGGTGGACAATGACCTTGAAAGAGGGCACCACAGGCAACTCATCGCCGAGTTGGACTCCCTCACCCAAGAGCATCCGCTCCGTGAACGGTTCCGCGCACAACAGATGCTCGCCCTGTACCGATGTGGTCGGCAGGCAGAGGCGTTGCGCGCCTACGAGAAGACGCGGAACTACCTCGTCGACGAGATGGGGCTTGACCCATCACCAGACCTCAGAGATCTCGAACAGCTCATCCTCGACCAGGATCCCGCCCTCATGTTCGAGACCGGCCCCACCGTCAGACACGCTTCGATCCTTGTGGCGGATGTCGCCGATCCTCGGATTTTTTCGACGCTCGCCCCCACCGAGCGCTACAACATCATCACCCATCAATCCGACGCGATCCGAGAGGCATCCGAGGAACACGAGGGAGATCTGTTCGCCCACCGAGGATCAGCCATCTATCTGTCGTTCGAGGATGTCGAACACGCAGTCAGCGCTGCAATAGCGACCCAGCAAGCTCTTTCGGATATCGACCAGATGATGCGGATGGCGATCAGCGCCGGCGAGGTCGAGGTCACCCAGGACGAGACAGTGCAAGGACCACCGGTCACGCGTGCGGCGCAACTCGTCGCAAGGGCGCACGGCGGCCAGGTGCTCCTCTCGACCGAGGCGAACCAGGCGCTCGCGGAGTCTGGTGCACCAGGGTGGGTCGTGCGGTCGCTCGGCCAGCACGACGTCGACGGTTCGGGCGAGGCCAGGCCTGTGTATCAACTCATGGTGGAGGGCCTCGACCGTGTCTTCCCGCCATTGCGTACCGAGCTGCTCCCTCTCCCGCTCCCCATCGCCACCAGAGGGCTCCCCGGGTACGAACTCCGCGAGCAGGTCGGCACGGGGGCGTTCGGTGTTGTGCACCGCGCCTATCAGCCATCGGTGGGTCGCGAGGTGGCGGTCAAGATCATCCGGCCTGAATACGCCAACGATCCCCAATTCATACGGCGCTTCGAGATCGAGGCGCAGCTCGTTGCAAGGCTCGAACACCCTCACATCGTCCCGCTCCATGACTACTGGCGAAATCCGGACGGTGCCTATCTCGTACTGCGGTGGCTCAGCGGAGGAACCCTGAAGGACGCCATCGCTGCCGGACGCCTAACCATCGATGAGGCGCATGGCCTCCTTGGCGACATCGGACCAGCACTGGCGTGTGCTCACCGCCGCGGAGTGGTGCACCGTGATATCAAGCCGTCGAATGTCCTGTTGGACGATGAGGGCGGCGCCTATCTGACGGACTTCGGAATCGCGAGCAACACCTCGCTCCAGGGTGTGGGCAGTGTCGCCCAAGACGTCCAGGCACTCGCTGTAGTGCTGGCACAGTGTCTCGGCGATCCGGATGAGCAAGCCGTTGCCGAACTACTCGCCACAGCAACTACCACCGAGAGCTTCGCCGATGTGCGCTCCTTCATCGCAGCTTGGGAAGAGGCGGTGGGTACAGGAGATTCGACTTCTCAGGTTGTTGGGTACACGCCGACCAGGAATCCATACAAGGGGCTCGCCGCTTTCGGGGAACTCGATTCAGCGGATTTCCACGGCAGGGACACAGAGATCGAAGAGATCATCGCCACGCTTGCAGCGCATCCGATGGTCGCTGTTGTTGGGCCATCAGGTATCGGGAAGTCATCAGTGGTCCGTGCAGGCATGATCCCCGCGTTGCGCTCCGGTGCGATCCCGGGCTCCGACCAGTGGCTGATCACCGACATGCTCCCTGGTACCTATCCGTATGAGGAACTCGCTTCCGCGCTCATGCGGGTCGCCACAGAGACGCCGATCGATCTTGAGGACGATCTGCGCCGTGATGCCCGCGGGCTTGCGCGGTCAGTGAAGCGGTACATGCCGGATGGCCAGACCGTTCTGCTCGTCGTCGACCAGTTCGAGGAACTGTTCACACTCGCTTCGGAGGACGAACGCACCGCTTTCCTTGATCTGCTCGCCGCGACCATCTCGGATGAACGATCGAACGTGCGAATTGTGATCACGATGCGTGCCGACTTCTTCGACCGCCCGCTTCGATTCGCTGATCTTGGTGACGCCCTCCGGGCAGGGACGATCCTGATCTCAGCGCCGAACAACGACAACCTGCACGCCATCGTGACGAGACCCGCGGCGGGCGTCGGGATCACGTTCGAGGCCGGGCTCGATGACCACATCGTTGATGATGTCAGACAGGAGCCAGGGGCACTCCCCCTGTTGGAGTTCTCCCTCACCGAGCTCTTCGACCAACGGGACTCTGACCTCTTGACGCTCGCTGCATACGAGGCCTCCGGCGGCGTGCTTGGCGCTCTCGGACGGCGAGCCGAAACGATCTATATGAGCCTCACCGAACCTGGCCAAGATGCTGCACGGGAGACCTTCCTGCGCCTTGTCGTTGTCACCGAGGCTGGCCGTGACACACGCAGACGCGTACGGCTAACCGAACTCGAACGGCTCGGGTTCGCGGACCAAACCCTCAGAGACGTGCTCAACGCATTCGGCGACCACCGACTCCTTACCTTCGACCGGGACCCGATAACGCGCGGCCCCACCGTCGAAGTCGCACACGAAGCCATCCTCACGAGGTGGCCACGGTTGGCGGGCTGGATCGAAGAGCATCGAGAGGATCTCCTGCTCCGCTCGCGCCTTGCTGCAGCCGTGGCCGACTGGGAGATCGCCGACCGGGCCGAGGCATACCTGCTCACCGGAGGCCGCCTCAACCAGCACGAGGCCTGGACCGCCGATACAGAACTCACGCTGACAAGTGCCGAGAAGGAGTACCTCTCTACAAGCCGATCAGCACAGGACGATCGACGCACCCGACGCCGGCGCACTCGGCGCCTCGTCATGTCAGGGTTCGGCATTGCAGCCGCAATCGCCCTCGTGCTCGCTGTCGCGGCTCTTGTCGCGAGAAACGACGCCCAGGACCAAGCCGCACTCGCCGAGGCAAGCGAACAGGCCGCCATCGAGAGCGAG
>QMQC01000260.1 GCA_003648875.1 Actinomycetota bacterium | reverse complement strand
TCCCCTCCAGATAGTGAGGAGCTGCCCGGGTGATCTCAACGTCGAAGACGGATCCAGGTTCCCGGATCCCTGTCACGTGTACCAGACGGTTGCCGCGAGTGCGAGTCGTCGCGACGCCGGAATCCCGCTTCGAGGGACCCTCGACCATCACCTCAAGAACCCGACCAACCTGTGCAAGGTTGCGCTCGTACGTTGTTCGATTCTGGAGTTCGACGAGACGGTCGAACCTCTCCTGCACAACATCGGGATCGATCTGGCCGTCCATCTCAGCCGCAGGCGTGCCGGGCCTGGGGGAGAACTGGAACATGAACGCGTTGTCGAACCGAGCCCGCTCCATCACACTGAGGGTGCTCTCGAAGTCTTCATCCGTTTCGCCGGGAAATCCGACGATGACATCCGTTGACGCAGCGAGATCGGGAACGATGGTCCGCATCATCTCGAGCTTGGTCAGGAAGCGCTCGGCCGTGTACCCACGGTGCATGGCCGCGAGAATGCGGTCTGAACCGGATTGAAGCGGGAAGTGGATCTGCTCACACACCGCTTCCGTCTCTGCCATGGAGATAGCCACGTCTTCGCGGAAGTCCTTTGGATGCGGACTCGTGAACCGGATGCGTTCGATGCCGTCCACAGTTCCGGCTCTGCGGAGTAGATCTGCGAACAGCGGCTGCCGTCCGTTGAGATCCAGATCGCGCCCGTACGAGTTCACGTTCTGGCCAAGGAGAGTGATCTCCTTGACACCTTGGCTGGCGAGCGCTCCGATCTCTCTGACTATGTCCCCTGGTCTGCGAGAAATCTCCGGCCCTCTGACAATAGGAACGATGCAGAAGGTGCATGAATTGTTGCAGCCGATGGTGATCGTCACCCATGCTGAATGATCTGATTCCCTGTGAACCGGAAGACCGCTCGGGATGTCGTTCATCGACCTCGTTTGGTCCCAGATCTCCGTGACAGGTCCCCACTCGTCTGCGTGGTCGAGTAGCTCAACCACTCGATGGACGTTGTGGGTGCCAAAGACGACGTCGACCCAAGGTGCCCTCTCCCTGATGATGTCGCGCCCTTTCTGCGCCGAGCATCCGCCGACCGCGATCTTGAGATCGGGGTTCTCGAGCTTGTGGCGCCTGAGGGACCCGAGATATCCATAGAGCTTCGTGTCGGCGTTCTCGCGGATGGTGCAAGTGTTCAGCACGATGAGATCTGCGGCTGTCACGTGGTCAGTGGGGACCAGTCCGTCGCTCTCAAGGAGGCCAGCGATCCGCTCCGTGTCATGTTCATTCATCTGACACCCAAATGTGCGGATGAAGTAGCGCTGACCTTCACGAGTGCGCGGTCGAACCTCTTTGATGCCCGGCATGCCGAGCTTGATGGCCTGGGTCATGATGCTCCATCAGTCCAAGGGGGTTCTGAACAATACATGTCGGCCATATGAGTTCACCATCCCATCACCAGCGTCGCCACTGTTGTGGCGACGCCTCCAGCAATCCGACCCAACGCTCTGTCCAACCCTTCCCCTGACACCGGATCGAGCGATTACCGCTTTTCACCGGCGTTGTTCGACACGCTCCTATCTGGCGTAGTCCTTCGCCCGATACTCACGGATGACTGTGACCTCGATCTGTCCGGGATACTGCAGATCGTCCTCGAGCTTCTTCGCAATGGATCGTGCAAGCGACTTGGAGGCCATGTCATCGAGAGCACCCGGATCGACGACGACACGGACCTCTCGGCCGGCCTGGAGCGCAAATGCCCGCACCACACCGTCGAAATCCATCGCGATGGCCTCAAGACGTTCAAGCCGCCGCACATATGAATCCAGTGCCTCTCGCCTGGCCCCCGGCCGTGCAGCCGACACGGCGTCAGCGGCCTGAACGAGCACGGCCGTGAGCGTGCGTGGCTCGACCTCGTTGTGGTGTGCCTCGATGGCATGGACGACAGCAGCCTCCTCGCCGAATCTACGGGCGATCTCGGCGCCGATGAGGGCGTGAGAGCCTCCAACCTCATGGCTGACGGCCTTGCCGATGTCGTGCAGGAAGGCCGAGCGCTTCACCTCGATCTCGTCCACTCCGAGTTCGGCCGCAAGCATGCCGGCAATATGAGCTGACTCGACAAGGTGATTGAGCACGTTCTGGCCGTAGCTGGTTCGGTACTTCAACCGACCGAGCAGCGTCACGAGTTCGGGGTGGATGCGCGTAAGACCCACGTCGAGCATCGCCCATTCACCTGCGTCCTTGATCGACTGTTCGACCTCGTCTCTCGCCTTGGCACACGCCTCTTCGATCGATGTCGGATGGATGCGCCCATCCTCAACAAGTCGTGTCAACGCAAGGCGGGCAACTTCGCGCCGCACCGGGTCGAACGTGGACACCGAGACAGCTTCTGGCGTGTCGTCCACGATGAGGTCCACCCCTGCAACCGCTTCGAACGTGCGGATATTGCGACCATCCCTACCGATGATGCGACCCTTCATGTCATCCGAGGGCAGGGGAACCGTGGATGTCGTTGTTTCAGACACGACCTCTGACGCAATGCGCTGGATCACACCGGCCAGGATCGTACGCGATCGCCTCGAAGCTTCTTCTCTTGCTCGCGTCTCGACGTCACGCACGAGGATCATGGCGTCTCTTCTCGCCTCGTCCTCCACCTTCTGAAGGAGTTCCTCCTTCGCCGCTCGTGAATCGAAACCCGCAAGCGCTTCAAGTTCGAGCCTGGCCTCCTCCTGGCTTCGAGCGGCCTCGGACGCCGCACTCTTTGCGACTCGCTCCGTGTCGATGAGTAGTTCTTCGCGTTGGGCGAGATTGGCTGCACGCTGTTCAAGTGTCGCTGCGCGCTGTTCAAGCGTCGAGTTCTTCGTGTCGATCTCAACCCTGCGATGTTCTAGCGTGGCGTCCTCTCTGTCGCGGTAAGTGTCTGCCAGCATCCTGGCGTCTTCCTCAGCCCTGGCCAGGATGCGCTGGGCATCTGTACGCGCGTCTGCAAGCACATCCTCTGGCGCAGGCGGAATCTTCATGAGCTTGCGGCCGATCAGGAGCCCCCCGAGGAAGATCCCGATCACGACCAGTCCAGGTATGAGCAGACTGAGCATCTGTTCCATTGCCGTCCTCGTTCCCCCGATGCAGAAACGAGACGTGCCGAGCCACACCGGCTCGGCACACGCACAGAATATCCGGTTTGGGGCCGACTTGCCCTATCTCACCGTGTATCTCGCGTTGAATCGTTCACGTTTCCAGATCTCAGGTTTCAGTAGTTTCGTGTACCAAGTACTCAGACTCTACTCCATGGGACCTGGTTTGGGAACGCGAAAACCAGATTCCTCAGGATTCCTCTTCTGCCGGAGCAGATTCGGTCTCCTCCACGTCCGTCTCAGCGTCCTCGTCTTCAATCACACCCACTGCACGAAGTACCTGGTCCTGGAGTTGCATGGCTAGATCAGGGTTGTCGCGCAGGTA
>QMQC01000259.1 GCA_003648875.1 Actinomycetota bacterium | reverse complement strand
CACGAAGATGAACAGGGCGGACGCTTCGCGTGTCTCCTCCTCACCTGAGTCGCGGTTCCTCAACTTGATTCCGTCGACGCGATCAGCGCCAGTGACCTCAACCACCGACGTCGAGGTCAGGACTTCGATGTTGTCGATCGCTCCGATCTGGTCGACGAGGTATGCGGACATCTTCTCGCCGAGGTCGCCTGCGCGAACGATCATGGTCACTTTCGAGCTTGTCTTGGAGAACATCACTGCGGCCTGACCAGCTGAGTTCGCCCCACCGATCACATAGACGGGCTTCCCCTTGTAAGTGGATGCTTCGGTTGCGGCGGCGCCGTAGTACACGCCGGCGCCTTCGAACCGCTCGTAGCCGGGGACATTAAGGCGTCGCACCGTCATCCCCGAGGCGATGAGCAGCGCCCTGCATGTGAGTTCGGACCCATCGGTGAGATGCACCTTCTTGAGCGGCCCTGCAACATCGACCTTGTCCACTTCGGCGGCTGTTATGAGCTCGGCCCCGAGCCTTGTTGCTTGTGCGATTGCGCGTCGCGCAAGGTCTTGCCCACTGACTCCCTTGGGAAACCCCAGGTAATTCTCGATGCGATTGCTGGTTCCGGCCTGGCCACCCGGCGCCTCCTTCTCGATCATCACCGTCGTGAGTCCCTCTGATGCTCCGTACACAGACGCGGCCAGCCCGGCGGGGCCACCGCCGATGACGATGAGGTCGTAGAAAGGAGACTCCGGAACCGTGTGTATTCCGACCGCTTCAGCCAGCGTCGCCTTGTCCGGGTTGATGAAGACCGTGTTGTCCTCGAGGAGCACGATGGGGAGTTCAGTGGTGCCGTCGGCGGCCTCCGCCGCCGCGGTTGCCCCCTCCTCATCCTTGTCGATGTCGATAAACACGTACGGCACCTCGTTGCGGGCAAGGAACGCCTTTACTTCGTAGGTGGGTGGCGACCACGTTGTCCCGAACACACGCACGCCCTCAAACGGCTTGTCCGCGTGTGCCTGCCAATCCTCGAGTGCGTCATCGAGGACCGGATACAGCTTCTCGTCTGGCGGGGTCCACGGCTTCATGAGGTACTGGTCGAGGCCGACCTCGTTGATCGCTTCGATCGCTGCTTCGGTGTCTGCATATGCTGTGAGAAGGAGACGCTTTGCATCAGGGAAAGTTCGCTGGGCGTCCAGCAAGAACTCGGTTCCCGTCATCGACGGCATGCGTTGATCAACAACGAATGCGGCGATGGTACGTCCACGGTTTGAGATCTCCCTCACCGAGCCAAGCGCTTCGGCACCTGAATCTGCCGAGACGATCTGGTATTCCTCTGCGTATCGCGCCGTGAGATCCCTCGTGACCGCAGCAAGCACCTGTGGATCGTCATCGACGGCGAGAATCACTGGCCTGCTCACGGTGTTGTCGTTCCTAGTCTCTAATGGGAGTGGCGAGCCTACCGGACGTATTCGTCGCCAGTGACGCTGTTGTTCGCTAGCCTCGCAACGCTGTCAATCGAAAGCGGCTGATGCACAAAGCTCACATCACGGTTCTTGGAGGGCGGGGTTCGATTCCCGTGTCCGGACCCCGATTCGCTCGGTACGGCGGAAGCACCACCTGTTTTGCGCTTGTGGTCGATGGCATCGCGATCGCGTTCATCGATGCAGGTACGGGTCTCATCGACACCGCCACCCATGGGGTGAGGCTCGCGTCGTCTGTCGGGTTGTTCCTCACGCACTATCACTGGGACCACACACAGGGCCTCTCGATGTTCGAAGAACTGTGGACCGGTGCCTGTGACGTATGCGTCTGGGGTCCCGATGATCCCAAATCGGCCCTGGAACGAGCCATCTCTCCTCCGCTCTTTCCCGTCTCGATCGTTGATGTCCCCTCGATTCGGTTTGCGTCAGCTGATGGGCCGATCGAGATTGGTGGGCTGGTCATCACTCCATTTGCGATCCACCATCCCCAGGGCGCATGCGGGTACAGGATCGACGGGCCACACAGGAGTGTCGGGATCGTCACCGATCATGAGGCTGGCACCGATATCGACTCTGGGGTGCTCGATGCCATTGAGGGCGTCGATGTCCTGATCCACGACGCGCAGTATCTCCCAGAGGACCTTGCCGCTCATCAAGGTTGGGGCCATTCGACATATGTCCACGCGATCGAGGCAGCAGAGGCAGCGGGCGTTGCCGAGCTCCTTCTCACGAGCCACGATCCTCGTAGATCGGACAGCGCCATCGACGCCATGGTCGCAAGCGCTCGGAAGATCTTCCCTGACACTGATGCAGCTCGACCTGGCATGGAGATCCCGCTGTGAAGCTTGCAGCGATAAGGCCTCCCCGTCTGCAGACCGTGGACGAGGGGGATCGAAACGCAACATGGCTCGAGCTCTTCTATGACCTCGCCTTCGTCGCAACTGTTGCGATGCTCGGAACACGTCTCGTTGCAGACACATCCCTGCAAGGGTGGCTCTCGTACTCCGCATATTTCGTCTTGGTCTGGTGGCTGTGGGCGAGTCATACGTTCTACGCGGATCGATACGACACAGATGATCTCGTATATCGACTCCTCGCCGGCGGGCAGATGGTTGCGTTGGCGATTCTTGCGGCGAGCGTGTCCACGGGGCCGTCGGGCTCAACGGTGGCTTTCGCCGCGGCGTACGCGGGGGCGAGAGTCTTGTTGCTGTTGCTCTACGCACGTGCGTACCGGTTCGTCCCCGCCACCCGGCAGCTTGTGCGGGGATATCTCACCGGGTTCGGCATCGGTGCGGTCCTCTGGATCGTCTCGGTCTTCGTGCCGGAGCCTCTGCGATTCTGGCTATGGGGTATTGCCCTTGCGATTGACCTTGCAACGCCATTCGTCGTGCGAAAGGCCCAGGCCGCCGCTCCGTTAGACGTGTCGCACCTTCCTGAGCGTTTCGGCCTCTTCACGATCCTCGTGCTTGGCGAAACGATCGTTGCGGTGACCGTTGGTCTCAGCCATGTCGAGTGGCAGTTGAATACCACGATCGCCGGCGTTGCGGGGCTCGCAATCGCGACCGGTATCTGGTGGATTCACTTCGACAATGTCGACGGTCGGGTCGTGCGACGCAAGGGTGGAGGGAAGGCTTGGCAGCCGACGGTGTGGATATACAGCCACCTTCCACTCGCAATAGGCATTGCGATGATCGGCGTCGGGGTTGAGCACGCGATCGTTGCTTCCGATAGTCACCATGACTATGGCTCGCCGGAGCGCTGGCTTCTCGTTGGTGGTCTTGTGGTTGCGTTGGCGGCCATGGTCGGCATCGAGGTGGCGTCGAAGCGGGATATCCGAGATGATCTGCGAACGACGTTGATCATCTCAAGACTCGCCGTGATCGCCCTTGCCATTCTGGTTGGCCTTGTCGGAGGTCTCGAAGCACCGGCAACCGTGGTCGTCCTGGCGGCTCTCTGCGGTGCCCTCGTTCTCACCGACCTGGTGATCGCGACGCTCGCTGGCGATTGATCGCTCACAT
>QMQC01000258.1 GCA_003648875.1 Actinomycetota bacterium | reverse complement strand
GGACGAACCGAGATCTCTGTCGGGGTGGGCCGTGGCCCGCCTCTTTGTTTGGGCAGAGGCCTCTTTGGCGTGTAAGGAGTGAAGTGGCAAGCGTGCAAGATCGACTCTGGGATCGTATCGATCCGTATGTCGCAGCTGAGGGGATCGAACTCGATGACATCGAGATCCTCGGTGGCGGCCAGATCGTGCGCGTCACCGTTGATGCGGAGGCTCCCATAGGAGTCGACCTGATCGCTGAGCTGTCGAAGGGAATCGGTCGATTGATCGAAGACGACGACCCTTTTTCTGGTTCGTACACACTCGAAGTTTCATCGCCTGGTTTGGAGAGGAAACTCACTCGGGCCAACCACTACCGAAAGTCGATCGGCCGCGATGTCAAGGTCAAGTCGTTTGCACCTATCGAAGACGACAGGAATCACCAAGGTGCGCTCGTGACTGCTGATGAAGTCGGCTTCACGATCGAGGTCAACGGAACGGAACGGAAATTCCGATACGAGGACGTGTCATCGGCACGAACGGTTTTCGTGTGGGAGAAGGGCGCCCGACCGGGCAAGGACGCGTAGGAGAGACGATGGATTACAACCTCATGGATGCGCTCGAGATGCTGGAACGCGAGAAGGGCGTTCCACGCGACACGATCCTTGAGGCGCTTGCCAATGCGCTCGTTTCCGCCTACAAACGCACACCCGGAGCCGCAGAGGAAGCCAGGGTCACCATCGACGCCGATACCGGCGAGATAATGGTCTACGGACAGGAACTTGACGAAGACGGAAACGTGACGGATGAGTGGTCGGACACGCCGGACAACTTCGGGCGAATTGCTGCCCAAACAGCAAAACAGGTCATCCTTCAGAGATTGCGCGACGCAAAGCGTGAGCAAGTCTTCGATCTGTACGACGGCCGCGAGGGCGATCTGGTGACTGGAATCGTCCAACAGTCGGATCATCGGTATTCGATTCTCGATCTTGGGGACGCCGAGGCGATCCTCCCTGGCTCTGAGAAGATTCCCTACGAGCGACTCGAGCGCGGCAACCGGGTGAAGGCGTGGATTCTCGAGGTGAGGGGAGAGGGAAAGGGTCCACAGATCGTGGTATCTCGCAGTCACCCTGAATTCATTCGCGCCCTATTCGAACTCGAGGTTCCTGAACTGATTGACGGAGACATCGAGATCAAGGCCATCGCTCGCGAAGCCGGTCACCGCACAAAGATCGCTGTGGCGACGAACGATCACAATGTCGATCCCGTCGGTGCCTGTGTCGGGGCGAGAGGCTCGCGCGTTCGCCAAGTAGTCAACGAACTCAAGGGTGAGAAAGTCGACATCGTTGAATGGGATGACGATCCTGCGCGATTCATTGCAGAGGCATTGAGTCCCGCACGAGTGCAGCAGGTTCGCTTTGATGACGAAGGCGAAGATGAGGGCACTGCTGTTGTCATCGTGCCCGATCATCAGCTCAGTCTCGCCATCGGTCGTGAAGGCCAGAACGCAAGGCTCGCCGCAAGGCTGTCCGGCTACAGAATCGACATCCGTTCCGAATCCCAGGATCTCGGCCTCGATGTGGAAGAGGACGAGGACGCAGCCGACTTCGAGACTGTTGAGCAGGGCGACGGCGCACCTCAGCCATCGGTGGAGGAGGCCAATGCGGACGACAAACCCGCTGGAGACGATTCTGAGCCGAGTGCTGAGGAAGAGCCGAGTGCTGAGGAAGAGCCGTCAACCGTCAGTGAACTGCCATCGGCGGAAGAGGCGGACGAAGATGACTCAAGGACAACGGAAGATGGGGCGACCGATCCCGCGGAGTGATCGATCGTCAACCTGAGCGGAGGTGAGCGTGGCGAAGACACGCGTATACGAGCTGGCACGAGATCTTGGACTGGATTCCAAGGATGTGCTCGCGCGAGCTCAGGAGCTCGACATCGAAGTCAAGACAGCTTCATCTGGACTTGATGAGGGCGCTGCTGCCCTCGTTCGGATGTCCTTTGACGACACCACGGAGACGCCGGAAGAAATTGAGTCCGCACCAGTGACCCCTCCGGTTGCCGAAGATGACGTCAAGGAGACCATCGACGAACCAGACGAGCCAGAAGTGTCAGAAGCAGCGCCTGAAGTCGCTGTTACGGATGATTCCGGGACGTTGGCGCCCGAGGAGGAGAAGGTACTTCTCGTTGAGCCAGGCGTCACTGTGCATGATCTTGCACGGTTGCTCAAGATTCGCACTGCCGAGATCGTGAAGACCTTGATGTTCATGGGCGAGATGGTTCCCGGTGGCGGGGAGATCCCCGTCGACGCGATTGAACGTCTCGGGCAGGAACTCGGATGGGAAATCCTTGTTGCTGAGTCAGACGAGGAGGAAGAGGAAGACACCGGTCGCGAACGGTTCATCGTTGAATACGAGGATGATCCTGAGAGCCTCGTGACGCGGATTCCGGTCGTCGCCGTCATGGGTCATGTCGATCATGGGAAGACCCAACTGCTCGACACCATTCGCAACACGAATGTCATCGAAGGCGAAGCCGGTCGCATCACTCAACACATCGGTGCATATCAGGCCGAGCATGACGGATCCAAGATCACCTTTATCGACACGCCCGGACACGAGGCTTTCACAGCGCTCCGAGCACGGGGAGCCGAGGTCACAGATATAGCGATCATTGTGATTGCAGCAGACGACTCCGTGATGCCTCAAACGGTTGAAGCGATCAACCACGCCAAGGCGGCCGACGTGCCGATAATCATCGCGATCAACAAGATGGACCTTGAAGCTGCTGATCCTCATGCGGTGCGGGCAGCTCTCACACAGCACGAGATCGTCGTTGAGGAACTCGGTGGCGATGTGCCAGCGATAGAGATATCCGCATTGAAGGGAACGAACGTAGACGATCTGCTCGAGATGATCTCACTTGTGGCTGAGGTAGAGGAGCTTGAAGCAAACCCAAAGGCTCCTGCCATCGGGACGGTCATCGAGGCCCAACTCGAGGTTGGTCGCGGACCCATCGCGACCGTCGTCGTCCAGCGCGGCACTTTGAAGCGCGGCGACGCTCTCGCAGCTGGACCTGTGCCTGGCAGAGTCCGTGCCATGTTCAACGACCAGGGCGAGCAGGTCAAGGAGGCCGGACCCTCGACTCCAGTTGTCGTGATGGGGTGGGATGAGGTTCCCACGGCTGGCGACATGTTCGAGGTGGTAAAGAACGAACGCGCCGCCCGCAAGATCGCCCAATCCAAGCTCGATGACCTGAGGTCGAAGCAGCTCTTCGTTCCAAGCGCGATCGATCGACTCGGAATGCTCGTCGAACAGCTTCGCACCCAGGACCATTCGGAGCTACGCGTGGTCATCAAGGCGGATACCCATGGCTCGCTCGATGCGATCATGGATTCGATCGGAAAGATCAGTCGCGACGATGGGTTTGTCACGATCGTGCACGCGGCGGTGGGGGGTATCACGACCAATGATGTCACTCTTGCGGAAGCATCTGGCGCCATCATTTACGGCTT
>QMQC01000257.1 GCA_003648875.1 Actinomycetota bacterium | reverse complement strand
GGTTCCAAGGGCGTCGGTTGGTTGACAGCCCTCGTACACGTTGCTGTCATCGTGTTTGGCGCCCTCTTCGCACTTGATCTCCTCGAGGTCACCTTTGCCGAGGACATCACGAAGATCCTCACGGCTGCGGCAGGCATCGCATTTGCCATCGCATTTGGCATTGGTGGAATCGACACGGCGAAGAAGTGGTGGGCGAAGTATCTGAGCCCGAAGGACACGGGCTACGGAGAGAACTAGCAGGTAGCTCGCCCCTCGTCGAGGGGCGAGCGTTCACAGTTCGCAGTCCATTGTGAACCGTTTACCCTTCGGCCATGACCTACGAACGACGAATGACCCGCAAACTCAGGGTCGGTGATATCGAGGTCGGGGGTGGTGCACCCGTCTCGGTCCAGTCGATGACGACGACAAAGACCGAAGATGCCGAGGCGACGCTCACCCAGATCTATGCCCTTGCGGGTGCGGGTGCCGACATCGTAAGGGTGACTTGCAATACTGTGGAAGCAGCCCAAGGAATCGCTGTGATCATGCCGAGGTCGCCTGTCCCGATCGTTGCCGATATCCACTTTCAGTACAGGCTTGCGCTTGCTGCGATAGAGGCTGGCGTTTCGGCGCTACGACTCAATCCGGGCAACATACGCAACGAGACTCACATCAAGACTGTTGCCACAGCAGCCAAAGAGGCCGGAATCCCGATCCGAATCGGCGTCAATGCAGGATCGCTCGACAAGGACCTGCTCGACAAGTACGGCGGTCCTATTCCGGATGCCCTCGTCGAATCCGCTATGCAAGAAGTCGAGTACTTCGATCATGTCGGATTCCACGATGTGAAGATTTCTGTGAAGCACTCGAACGTTCCGATGATGGTCGAGTCCTACAGACTTCTTGCTGATGCCACGGACTACCCGCTTCATCTCGGGGTCACCGAGGCCGGACCTCTTCCCGGTGGACTCATAAAGGGCGTCGCCGGCATAGCGACCCTGTTGAACGAGGGCATCGGTGACACCATTCGATTCTCCCTCACGACCGACCCTGTAGAAGAAGCGAAGACAGGAAGGGGGCTTCTCGAGTATCTCGGTCTGAGAGAGCGAACGACCCTCGACTTCATCGCTTGCCCTTCGTGTGGGCGGGCAGAGGTCGACGTCATCAAGATCGCGGGGGAGGCGAACGATCGTCTCGAGGAGCTTGGCCTCGCGATGCAGGTTGCCGTCATGGGCTGTGTCGTCAATGGTCCGGGCGAGGCGAGAGAAGCCGATCTCGGTCTTGCAGCCGGCCGTGGCAGAGGACATCTGTTCATCAAGGGTGAGGTTGTTCGTGTCGTGCCCGAGGCCGAAATGGTTGATGCACTGATCGCGGAGGCGAAACTCATCGACGAGGAAGGTACAGAGGCTCGCCTCGCTGCCGCGGACGTGTCTGCCGCTGAGTTGGCTCAGGAGGCGAGGCTCGAATTGCTGACGATCCAGGGTGATGTCAACCGAGCCGAGGAGCGCAGAACGGCAGTCGCCAAGGTCGCCTCGGATCGTGATGGATGATCGTCGGATGGCCGCCATGTACTGTTCTACCCACCCCTGAAGCTATCCTCGCCGCCAATCGATCATCTGGAGCAACGTGCGCTGGTCAGAAGCCTTCATTCCAACACTTCGCGACGATCCAGCCGATGCCGAAGCGGTAAGCCACAAGCTTCTCGTGCGCGGTGGATACATGCGCCAGCTCATGGCAGGGGTCTACTCGATGCTTCCCCTTGGTCAACGCGTCAGAGCGAAGGTGATGGCGATAATCAAGGAGGAGATCGACTCGATCGGTGGGCAGGAGTTCCTTCTTCCGCAGTTGCATCCGTCGACCATCTGGGAGGAGACCGGTCGCATCGAGACGATGGCAGACATCATCATGTCATTTGAGGACAGCAAGGGTGGAACCGTCATCCTCGGCCCCACTCACGAGGAGATCTTCGCAACGGTTGCGACCGAGCTGACGTCATACAAGCAGTTGCCTCAGCTCTGGTATCACATCCAGACGAAGTTCCGTGATGAGGCCCGTCCCAAGTCAGGACTTCTGCGCGTTCGCGAGTTCACGATGAAGGACTCCTACACCTTCGATGTCGACTTCGAAGGGCTTGACCTGCAGTTCGACCGTCACCTCGGTGCCTACAAACGGATCTTCGACCGATTGGGAATGGATGCTGTTGCCGTGCGCGCCTCCTCGGGTGCAATGGGCGGGAAGGAATCTGTGGAGTTCATGGTGCGCAGCGACGTCGGTGAGGACGAGGTTGCGGCGTGTTCATCATGTGACTATGCAGCGAATCTGGAGACAGCCACCTCGACGCTTGCTGCTATCGAAGATCCCGGTGGAATGTCTGAGCCTGAGCGATTTGCGACTCCCGGCGTTCGCACGATCGCCGATCTCGAGGTGTTTGATGGCGGCGCCCGATCCGATCGTCAGATCAAGACGCTCGTGTACCTTCTCGATGGTGAGCCTGCCCTTGTGTTGTTACGGGGAGACCACGCACTTCAGGAGCAGAAACTGGCGGATACGACGCAGTCGATAGAGGTACGCGCTGCGCATGCCGAGGAGATCAACAACATCCTGGGCGCCGACGCCGGAAGTCTTGGTGCCGTTGCCGTCGATGGAGAGCGCATCCTGGCTGACGAACAGCTCCGCGGACGCAGGGCGATGACGACGGGGGCGAATGCGAATGACTTTCATCTCAGGGGTGTCGACATCGAACGCGACATCGCAGTGAATGAATGGCACGAACTGCGAACCGTCGAAGCCGGCGAGTCCTGCCCGAACTGCGACGGGGTCCTCGAGGTATTCCCGACCATCGAAGTCGGACACATCTTCAAACTCGGGACGTTCTACGCAGACAAGCTCGGATTGTCCGTCCTCGATGAGAACGGGACGATGATCCCGATCGTGATGGGCTCATATGGCATCGGCGTGGAACGGAACATGGCGGCCTCAATCGAGGCGAACCACGATGAGAAGGGCATCGTGTGGCCAATCGAGATTGCCCCATACCATGTGGTGATCACCGTTGTGAGACCCGATGATGAACGATCCAGCGAGGTCAGTGCGGCAATCTATGACGAGCTCACGGCCGCAGGAGTTGAAGTGCTGCTGGACGATCGCAAGGAGAGACCCGGCGTGAAATTCACTGATGCCGAGCTCATCGGAATCCCTCTGCGCATCACTATCGGGCCAAGGGGCCTTGAGAGCGGCGTTGTCGAGTTCGCCGAGCGTCGCTCAGGCGAACGGCGCGACGTCGCAATCGCCAACGCAGCGTCCGAGGTGCTTGCGTTCCTGGAAGCGGCTCACTCGTAGCTCGCAACACGATCGGTCGCCTCGCTGCAGTCGGCTGTGCCGACTCGCTGGTACACTGGCGGACGAACCGAGATCTCTGTCGGGGTGGGCCGTGGCCCGCCTCTTTGTTTGGGCAGAGGCCTCTTTGGCGTGTAAGGAGTGAAGTGGCAAGCGTGCAAGATCGACTCTGGGATCGTATCGATC
>QMQC01000256.1 GCA_003648875.1 Actinomycetota bacterium | reverse complement strand
CCCTCTGTGCCCCCATTCTCCTCTCCCCCCATGGGGCCGGACCCATAGCGAATCGCCGCGCGCCCACCTCTCGTCGCCGGCCGGACGACCGCGTAGCGCGCTGGGGCCCGCTCCAGCCCGCCATCCCATATCAGGCTTCTAGTATCTGGTACTTGGCATATGTTCGAAGGGCTAACCTCGCTCCATGGATCAAGACCTCCGGGTAGGCGAAGACGCCACATCCCTTCCCGATGTACCGTCCTCGGTACAGCCACCTCAGTCATATCCGAAGTGGCCTTGGATTCTCGCGTCGTTCCTGATCGTCATCGGTATCGGCATCGCGATCGCGTGGCCGATCACGGTTCCGTACTACACGTTGAGTCCCGGACCCGTATATGACACCTCCGATTTCATCGAAGTTGAGGACGGCTTCATCTCGGACAAGGGAGAGTTGTTCTTCCTGACGGTTTCGCTCAAAGAGGCCAATATCTTCGAGTACGCCGCTGGAAGGCTCGATAATCGTGTGACGATTCGGGAGCGCGAGGTAATCCGCCCAGTGGGGGTGTCCCAGGAGGATCTGAGGCGTGAGAGCCTCGACCTCATGGAGCAGTCGAAACAGGATGCAACGTTCGTCGCGCTCACGAAACTCGGCTACGAGGTCACATTCATCGGCACCGGGGCTCTCGTCATCGAGACGATTCCAGATTCTGCGGCAGACGGTGTTCTGATGCCAAACGACATCATCGTTCAGATGGATGGTCATACGGTTGCGTTCCGCAGCGACATCATCGACCAACTCGGCGACCTCGGCATCGGTGATGATGTCACGTTCGTGGTTGAGAGGTCGGTCGATGGCTCGTCCGACGAGTTCCAGGAGGAGAGCCTCGAGCTCAGACTCGGCACTCACACCGAGGATCCGACCAGACCAATGGTCGGCGTATTGCTTGGCAACAACGAACCGATCATCGAATTCCCCGTCAACGTCGAGATCGACTCGAACAACATCGGCGGGCCCTCCGCAGGGCTCATGTTCACACTCCAGATCATGGACCAGCTGACCGAAGACGAGATCACCAAGGGTCACCGGATTGCGGGCACGGGCACGATCCGCCGTGACGGAACCGTTGGGCCGATCGGCGGCATCCGCCAGAAGGTGTTCGGAGCGATCGACGCAGGCGCCTATGCAGTGCTCGTTCCGGCCGCGAATTTCGAAGAGGCTCTCGAAGCAGCAGGAGATGACATCCAACTCGTCAGAGTCGAGACGGTTGACGACGCTCTTGCGTTCCTCGACTCCCTCCAATAGTGGGTTGACAATCCGCCGACTCCGGCGTTTGCAGCGGTACGCTGCCGCGTATGGCCGATGATGTGACCCCAAGCGAGGTCCGTGCGCGTGGGTTCGTTGTTGCGCGCCGCGGATACGACCGTATCGAGGTGGATCGATATCTCTCATCTCTCGCCGATGAGATCGAGCATCTTCGCGGCAAGCTCGAGAAGCGCAGTGCGAAGGAGCTGAAGGTCGGACTTGACGATCCCGAAGCCCTTGCCCTCGAGCTTGGTGCCATAGGTGGCGAGGTCGCATTGATTCTCGAGGCAGCCCGAACTGCCGCAGATGGGATGCGTTCAAGGGCGGCAACAGACGTCGATCAGTGGCGCACGAGTGCTGAGCACGAGACCCGGACGACCCTTTCCGAAGCAACCGATCAGTCCCAGTCCATGCGAGCAGCCGCATGGAACGAGGGTACTTCGATGATTTCTTCGTCTCTCGCCGAATCAGATTCGCTCGTTGATGCGGCCAAGGAAGACGCTCTGTTCATTCGTGCTGAGGCCGAGCGAGAGGCCATTCGGTTGACAGGTGACGCAAAGCGCGACCGTGAGGAGTCGATTCGGACCGCTCGGATGGAGGCTGAACAGTTGCTCGAGTCGGCCAGAAGTGAGAGTAACGGAATCCTCGCTGCGGCCAGCCTGCAGGCTGAACAGGCCCAGGAGCGGGCAAGGGCGCTGGAGGATCGTCGAGCCGAGCTGCTCTCTGAGCTAGAAGCGGCGCGAGCCTCGATCGGTCAACTCGAGGAAGAGATCGAATCGCGAAAGCTGGAGCTCGAGACACCAGCGACCGATCTCGAGCCCGAACCTCAGGCTCGATCGCAACACGGGTCCGACAGTGGTTCTGTTCGCATCGTTGCTCCGTCGAAGTCTCTGAGGCTGAAACCTGTGGATGCCGAGGAACTTGTTGCTGATGTTGTGGCGCTGCGGTCCAGCAAGACGGTGACCACGGAACCTGAGCCGACCCCAGACACGACACCGGTCCCGATCGAAACCGTTGCGGTGATATCACCACCACACCATGAGGAGGCGCTATCGGCCCACGAGGAGCCGTCTGCAGGATCTGAGGTTGTCGAGGCTGGCGAGGACCCGAAGCCGGACGACGATGACATCGGTTCATTGTTTGCAAGTCTCAGGGATGAAGCAGGAGATCCGGAGGTCACAGACAAGTCCTCCCTTCAGGGGGGACGGGCGAACACGCAGGCTGGCGGAATCCGTGAGCCTGCGAGTCCGGAGGAAGTGGACAGCGGGAAAGGGGCTGCCGGAAGAGAGGCTGTCGAGGAAGAGCCGTCGGCCGTCGGCCGTCAGCCGTCACCAGAGGAGGCAGCCGACTCGGTCAGCGACGAGCCTTCAGTGCTCATCCCACTCCAGAACGCGGCGCTCAAGGGAATCAAGCGAACTCTGGTCGATCTTCAGAACGACGCCCTCGAGCATCTTCGCACGGATGGCGACTGGGTACCGGGAAAGGCATTCACGAATAGGTTCAAGGCGCCATTTGCAGATCTCGCAGAACAGATCACGGGTGCCAAGGATGACGGTGGAGCCGCCAAGGAGTTCGGTACGGATCTGCATGAAGCCGTGACCGAGTCCCTTGCCAAAGGAAGAGAATCGGGTGCTGGCGATCGACAGGTCGCATCCCTGGTCTCCCGCGTGTTTCGCATGTGGCGTGCCGATGAAGCCGAACGTCGCGTTGTCGATGCAGCCGAAGCGCTCAGCTCAGGGAGCTGAGATCCATCGCCGCCATCTGATATCAGTATCCCCCTAGAATCCCATCCGTGATCAATCGGGAACCCATTTCATATCGCCGGTCCTCGCGCCTCAGGCGCATCGCCACGATCGGTGTTTCCTTGGCGTTCATCGCGTTGCTCATGGCCCGATGGCTTGCGACTCTCTGGACAGATTTTCTGTGGTATCAGTCCTTGGATGCCTCTGACGTATGGGTGACTCTCACATTCACCAAGGTGTGGCTGGTGGCCGGTGCCACCTTCGTCGCCTTCCTCGTGATCTGGATCAACTTGTTTGTTGTGGACAAGGTCTCTCCTCGTAGATTCGTATTCGCCGAGACACCGGATGAAGAGCTGCTCGAGCGATATCACGAATGGATCGAGCCCCGTGCCGGCATCGTTCGACTCGGATTCTCGGCGTTCTTCGCGATTCTTGTGGGTTTGGGTGCTGCGGCTTGGTGGCAGGATTGGCTCCAGTGGCGCGGCGGT
>QMQC01000255.1 GCA_003648875.1 Actinomycetota bacterium | reverse complement strand
GTTTGACGCTGATACGGGCTCGCGGATTGACGTTCTTGAGATCGAGGATGAGCTGCTTGAGATCCTCGATCGAGTAGATATCATGGTGGGGGGGTGGTGAGATCAGGCCAACGCCTGGCGTCGAGTGGCGCACTTCGGCGATCCATGCATTCACCTTGTGGCCGGGGAGTTGGCCACCTTCACCCGGTTTGGCGCCCTGGGCCATCTTTATCTGGATGTCATCTGCGTTGACGAGGTACTCCGTCGTCACCCCGAACCGCCCGGAAGCCACCTGTTTTACCGCGGAACGCATGGAGTCGCCGTTCTCCAGAGGTACGTACCTTTTCGATTCCTCACCGCCTTCGCCGGTGTTGGACTTGCCGCCGAGACGATTCATCGCGATGGCGAGATTGGTGTGGGCCTCCCACGAGATCGATCCAAAGGACATAGCACCGGTTGCGAACCGTTTTACAATTTCGCCGGCAGATTCGACCTCCTCAAGGGGGATGGGATCATCGAGCGTGTCGAGTTTGAACAGGCCCCTCAAGTTCTTCAGCTTCCGGGTCTGATCGTCCACTTTTGCGGTGTACTTCTGGAACAGTTCATAATCGTCTGACCGAACGGCGTGCTGGAGCGTGGAGATCGTTTCGGGAGTCCAAACGTGCTCCTCGCCACGCAGGCGAAATGCGTAGTCGCCACCGACGTCAAGCTCTGCAGTGTGGAACGTTTGGTTTAAGAACGCAGATTCATGTCGCCGAACCGTTTCGATGGCCACCTCTTCGAGGCCGATACCGGCGATTACGGAAGGTGTACCGGTGAAGTATGCCTCGATGAACCTGTCATTCAGGCCTATGGCGTCGAAGATCTGGGCGCCGCAGTACGACTGGAACGTCGAGATACCCATCTTCGACATCACCTTGAGCATTCCTTTGTTGACGGCTTTTATGTAATGCCGTGCCGCGTCGTCGTGGGAGGGATTGCCTGGGAGATCTTCTACTATTGCATGGATACTGTCGAAGGCAAGGTACGGGTTGATCGCCTCGGCGCCGTAGCCGCCGAGCAGGCAGAAATCATGAACCTGTCTGGCCTCGCCGGTCTCGACAACGAGCCCCACCTCGGTTCGCAGACCTGTATTGATCAGATGGTGATGAACCGCCGCGGTGGCCAGCAGGGCAGGGATGGCGATTCGATCTATATCCAGGTGACGGTCAGACAGAATGAGGATGTTGAAGCCCGCTGCAACCGTCTCGGTGGCCCGTTCGCATAGCTCCGCCAGGGCTGTCTCCATACCCTCTGCACCCACTTGTGCCGGGTAGCAGATGCTCAGCTTGCGGGTTCTGAAGGCATTGTCGACGTGGTTCTCGATGCGGCGGATACGCTCCAGGTCCACGTTGGTGAGGATCGGGTGGGTGACCTCGAGCCGCTTGTGGGTACCGCCGGTGTTGAGATCGAGCAGGTTAGGGCGAGGTCCGATCAGAGACACCATCGACATCACCGTCTCTTCTCTGATCGGATCGATGGGAGGATTCGTGACCTGGGCAAACCTCTCCTTGAAATAGTCGTACAGCATCTTGGGACGGTCGGAAAGTACCGCGGGAGGTGTATCCCTGCCCATCGACCCGATCGGGTCTTCTCCGCTGGCCGCCATCGGTTTGAGGAAGAACTCGATGTCTTCCCTGGTATAGCCAAAAGCCTTCTGCGCGGTGGCCAGTGTGTGGGTGTCCGGACCCATGGCTGCCACTTCAGGCGGCAGTTCAGCGATATGGATCTGCGTCTCGTCGAGCCACTGCTGATAAGGTTTTTCTCCCGAGAGAGAGTCCTTGAGCTCAATGTCCTCGATGATGCGACCCTGTTCGAGATCGATGAGCAGCATCTTGCCCGGTTGAAGGCGCCACTTCTTCACAATCTTCTCTTCCGGGATGTCGAGCACGCCCATCTCCGACGCCATCACGACCAGGTCGTCATCAGTGATGAGGTAGCGGGCCGGGCGAAGCCCGTTCCGGTCAAGCGTTGCACCGATCTGCTTGCCGTCGGTGAAGGTCACGGCCGCCGGCCCGTCCCAGGGTTCCATCAGCGCAGCGTGGTACTCGTAGAACGCCTTGCGTCCCGTGTCCATCAGCGGGTTGTCCGCCCACGCTTCCGGGATCATCAGCATCATGGCGTGACCGAGTGAATACCCACCGGCCAACAGCAACTCGAGTGCATTGTCGAATGTCGCGGAGTCCGATGACCCGTCCCCGATCAGAGGCCAGAGCTTGTCGAGGTCATCGCCGATGATTTCGGACGACATGTTCTGACGACGGGCCATCATCCAGTTTATGTTGCCCTGGACGGTGTTGATCTCGCCGTTGTGACAGAGATAGCGGAACGGCTGTGCGAGACGCCACGAAGGTGATGTGTTGGTAGAAAACCGCTGATGGATGAGTGCCAGGGCTGACTCGACACGACTATCTGCGAGATCCCTGTAGTACGCGGCAAGGTTCGCGGCCAGCATCATGCCCTTGTAGGTGATCGTCCGTGCCGACATTGAGACGATGTAGAACCTGCCTCGCTCCATCAGTTCAGGCGCCCGTTTTTCCAACTGGATGTGGGCTTGTTTTCGGATCACGAAGAGTTTGCGTTCGAATTCATCAGCGTCAGCGACGTTGTCGCCTCTCGCGACGAAGAGTTGGCGTATCACGGGCTCGATCAGCTTTACGCTTTCACTGAGGCAAGAAGAGTCCACCGGGACGTCGCGCCATCCGAGCAGTTCCTGACCCTCCTGGACCACCAGTTCTGCAAGCAGGTTCTCACACACGCTCCGGTCGGCGGGGTCCTGGGGCAGGAACACCATGGTGACGCCGTAGTGACCGGCCTCGGGGAGGTCGATTCCCTGTTCAAACATTTCTGGTCGAAAGAACCCGTCCGATACCTGGAGCAACATTCCTGCCCCATCACCCGCCAGGGGATCAGCACCAACCGCACCTCGGTGGGTGAGGTTTGCGAGTACGGTCAAGCCCTGTTCGACAATCTGGTGAGACTTGCGGCCTTTGATGTCGGCGACGAACCCTATGCCGCACGAGTCGTGGTCGAGCCCACGATGGTAGAGGCCTTTTGTCCCTCGTAGTTGGATATCTGGTCGTTCCATATTTGCTCACATTCTGGCTGTGTGTCAGCCCTGAAGTTGATGTTACACAGTACCACGGACAGCCTCGAGTGAGGGCTCGATTACTCGTGGCCCACCGACCGCGGACCGGGCGTTGGTGATGTCTTTTAGTCCGCTGCCGGTAACGATGCACACGAGCAGTTCGTCCTTGCTCACTTGCTGTTCCCGGACCATTTTTTTTACGACCGCCCAGGGCGTCGCGGCCGCTGGCTCGGGAAAGACTCCTGCAGCACTGGCCATCTCGGGTATGGCCGTCAGGATTTCCTGGTCTGGAACCGTTATGGCTTCGCCACCGGACTGGATGACAGCTTTCACCGCAGCCAGGCCGTCACGCGGCAAGTCGACGGAAATCGAGTCGGCGATGGTAGATGCCGCCACGGTCTGAACTTCCACGGT
>QMQC01000254.1 GCA_003648875.1 Actinomycetota bacterium | reverse complement strand
CTTTTTCCACCTTTTCATCTGCGATTGCGACTATGATGATCCTGCTTGCTTTCTTCATTGATGCTCCTCCATTGTTCGCCTCTCTGAGGCGTCGACATACCGTAGCCGCAAAGGCATTCCTCTGCGTCGCGTACAGGGGCGGATCGATCTGAGCGTGTGAATCGACATGTCTGTCGTCGCCCCTCCATCTCGCCTGCTCTAAGGTTGGTCCAATGCGGCGAAAAACCAAAATCATCGCAACTCTCGGACCGGCGACGGAGTCGCCTGAGGCCATTCACAAGCTGATCGAACGCGGCATGAATGTTGCACGCTTCAATTTCAGCCACGGGAGCCATGCCGACCATGAGCGGCGCTTTGGGATCGTCAGGCAGTGCGCCTCCGATGTCGACAGGCCGATTGCGATCATGCAGGACATCCAGGGGCCCAAGATCCGTGTTGGCACATTCCCCGGTGGCGCTGTGGAGCTCGTGGAAGGTTCGACACTTCGACTTCATGCAGGCGATGGCGTTGGTGACGCCGAGAACGTCCATATCGCCTATCTCGAATGTGTGGAGATGAGCGTCGGAGGGACGATCTACCTTGCCGACGGACTCATCGAGCTCGAAGCGACCGTTGTCGACGACGATGGAGTCACCGCCACAGTCGTCCAGGCCGGTGAGCTCCTCGAGCACAAAGGCGCCTCATTCCCCGGAGCCAGGACATCCATCCCCGCTGTGACGGACAAGGACGTCGAAGATCTCGAGTTCGGCCTCGGTCTCGGCTTCGATCTCATCGCAGCGTCCTTCGTGAATTCGGGGAGTGACATTCGTTCCGTGCGCGAGATTGTTGCAGAGCGACCGATCATTGCAAAGATCGAGACGGCCGTCGGCTACATGAACCTGGACGACGTTCTCGAAGAGGCAGATGGGGCAATGGTCGCCCGTGGCGATCTTGGCGTTGAGCTTTCGCTTGAGTCCGTTCCGCGTGCGCAGTACGAGATCATCCATCGTGCCAACGTTGCGGGCAAGATCTCGATCACCGCAACCGAGATGCTGGAGTCGATGATCTCCAGTCCGCGCCCGACTCGTGCCGAAGTAACCGATGTGTATCGCTCAGTGCTCGACGGGACTGATGCCGTGATGCTCTCTGCGGAAACAGCGATCGGGGAGTTCCCTACTCGGGCAGTCAAAGTCATGGCGTCGATCTGCGCTGAAGCTGAGCGCTCCCCGAGCTTTGGCAGGGCGAAGGACGTCTCGAATCTGTCCGAAGGCGGAGCCTTCGCCTCGGCGACAGCGGAAGCTTCAGTCGATACCGCTGACCGTCTCGGCCTCGACACGATCGTCGCGTTCAGCGAGAGCGGTACCACCGCGCGTCTTATCTCGAAGTACAGATCGAAGGCAGACGTGTACGCCTTCACGCCCATCGTGCGGACCTTTCGCCAAATGGCGATATACGGAGGTGTTCGTCCGATGCTGATCGAGAGGGTGCACTCAACGGACGAGATGATCGCGGCCGCCGAGACCGAATTGCTACGCCGCGGGCTGGTGGAGAAGGGTGACGGTCTTGTGATGGTTGCCGGTGTGCCGCCCAACCAGAGCGCCTCCACCAATCTGATGAAGTTGCACGAGGTCGGATCTGGAGACGTGCTTCACCCCGCATCGGAGACGTAGCGCGCCGTTTGTCGACGGCGTGATCCCGGATCTCCCTTTCGCACCCGGCATCTTGTATCTGGTATCTACCCGTCGTACACGCCGACCGTCAGGGTGATGGTGGTGCCTGCATCGACCCAAGCACCCGGAGCGGGGTCCTGGGTGAGGACGATGCCATCCTTGGCCGGGCTATCGACGAATCCAGTGACCTTTGCGGCGAGTAGCCCTGCTTCCGAGAGGGTCTCGAGGGCGGCTTCCCAAGTGAGGTTCACGACCGAGGCGAGTTCGACGGGGCAGTTGACCGGTTCACCAGAGATCTCACAGGGATGCACCATGTACTGCTCGGTCAGCGTGCGGTATCGGTGTTCCAGAGGGAGGTCCATCTCGGTGCGTCCGTCCGGATACTCGATGATGCGGTCGACCTTGATGAAGAATCCGTTGATCCCTGCGCGGATCTGCTCCCGCTGTCCCGGCAGAAGGACATTCTCCTCGTCGGCGACGAGTTCCTCCTCGAACTCGACGATGTCTTCGGGTTCGTGGGTGTCGTCGGTACAGGTCAACCCGCCATTGTCGCCGTACATCTTGACCGTGATCGACGTGTCCGTGTATGCGGTCGCGATGACGACCGGATTGTCGGTGTTGTTCCTGAATGCCACGTCTGGTGCAGGTACACCGAGCGTGGCCTCGCGACCTATCGGGTAGCGAGTGAAGTACAGCGAGTGAGGTTTGTGGCCCGCATCCTCGAGGCAGGAGAAGAAGACTGCGTTGAACAACGTGGTTCCAAATTGGCTCACGCCACCACCGATGTTCGCTGGATGGTCACAGCAATAGGGCTCGCCGTTGATGATCGCGGGCGCTGCCACGTAGCCTTTGGCCTCGGTTCTTGCTCCGACAAGGCCATTGATCGACCACACGTCGCCAGGCAGCACGATCGCACCGTTGACGGTATCGGCCATCTGATGGATGTTCGTGACCCGCGCCTGTCGTGCAGGATGATCGGTGGTGAACCCTGCGAGCGGACCAAGGGATGTGAATGCCTCGGCAGCTTCCGTTGTGAACTGCGGTTCGGCTCCAACCAGCAGCGGGAACGTGCCGACTCCTGATCCGAGGGCCGCCGCCTTCATTTCCGTCAAGAGCGTGGGCGTGTCGAGAAGCGTTCCGCCGTGCCCGGGGACGACGGAGAACTCGTCGGTTTCGAGATCGATGTCGAACTTCGCATCGACGGGTTCGATCTCATACTCCGAGCGTCTTGGTTCGAGTATCTCAACCACACGGTCCGGATCGAACGCCACCACGAGCTTCGTGCCTTCCGTGTCGATGAATGCGCTGACGGCAGATGCGAGATGTTCAGGCTTGAACGTTGTCCTGAAACCGACGCTTGGCGAGGTGAGAGTGATCGCAGAGTCGATCATCAGGGACATCTCCTCAGCTGCAGAGTCGATGTCCGCAGCCGTGAGCATCGGGATCGAATCGATCACGTCGAGGGCGACGCCTGTCTTGTTGAGGGTGCTCATCTCGACGACGACCTTGCCGTGAGCCGAGTCGCGATCGAGCGCCTGGCCTGCACTCGGGTACTCGGGGATGATCACGCTGTCGACAACGGAGACGCCTCCGTTGGATGCGGGATTCGGAATCGCCTCTGCTTCCCATGCAGAGAAGGTCTGGTCGATGGCTTCGTCGTTGAAAGCGATCGCGAGAGGGACGTCTTCGACGGTCGAGAACGACCGGATCCATGACGCGAAGTTCCCAACCACCCCGTCGTCACGCCTCGTGGCGAATGCGTCGTTGACAGCGGTTCCGACGTCGGCGCTGAGATCCAACGTGATCGGCGAGAGCTTGAAGGATTCACCGTTGACCGTGAAGACACCCGTATCGGTGCGGAGCCGGTTCTCAT
>QMQC01000253.1 GCA_003648875.1 Actinomycetota bacterium | reverse complement strand
TCGCTGCTCATGATCGCCGGGAACCAACCGGCCCACCACACAAGGAGCGGGATGATCGTCAGGAATCCGAGCACGGTCGCGCGGCTGCGTGGGTCTGTGAGGCCGATGGTCACGGCGTGCATGGTACGACACAGTTTCTCGAATCGTTCAAACCGACGAATCTTCGGTTTCCATCGGTGGGATGGGTAACCTCATCGATCGTTACGGTTACCGGTTTCGGTGAGCTGGAGTACTTTGTTGACCACGAATTTCTATGACTCAGATAGTGCGCGCAAACCTCTCGCGTCCGAGGTTGCGAACCTGTGGGCTCACCGAGGTCTGATCAGGTTGATCGTCGCCCGTGACCTCACCGTGCGCTACAAGCGATCAACTCTCGGGGTTTGGTGGACGTTGCTCAATCCCCTGCTCACCAGCGGCGTGATGTGGATGGTGTTCGGAAACTTCTTCAGGTTCGACATGGATACGGACACGCCATATATCGTGTATCTCCTGTCTGGGATCCTGCTGATCACCTACTTCGCCCAGGCGGTCATGGCATCAGGGTCTGCGATCGTCAACAGCGCAGGCATCCTGACAAAGGTCTATGTGCCGCCAGAGGTGTTCTCCGTGGCCGCGGCGATCGCCGCTGCCGTGAACTTCATGATCAGCCTCGCGATTCTGCTTGTCATCCAGCTCATCACCGGCGTCGGGATACCGTGGACCGTCATTCTTGTGCCGATCCCCGTCCTTGCCATGCTCGGGCTGACGGCAGGCCTCGGCCTCCTGATCGCATCCGCAGCCGTCCATTTCTTCGATGTGCTCGACCTGACCGGTGTCGGTATCCAGCTGATCGGGTACCTGACGCCGACGTTCTACCCGATCGCCTTCGTGCCTGAGCGGTTCCAGTTCCTGATCAAGGCGAACCCGCTGTACTCGTATCTGACAGTGTTCAGGGAGCTCGTGTACGGCAACGCAGGCGCCGAGTGGTGGATGTGGGTCTACATGCTTGGATCTGCGGCGATCATCCTCGTCGTCGGCGTGTACCTCTTCTCACGGAGCTGGCGCAGGTTGGTGATCATGCTATGAGCGAACCTGCGATCCAGGTCTCGAATGTTCGCCTTGAGTACCGTCTCTCGAGGTCCAATGTCGGGTCCATCAAGGAGTACGCGATCAAGGCCGTCAAGCGGCAGATGAAGTACGAGTCGCTGTGGGCTCTCGATGGTGTGTCGTTCGAGGTCGCAAAGGGGGAGGTCTTCGGGATCATCGGACCGAACGGAGCCGGCAAATCCACGTTGATGAAGATCATGGCACGGGTCTTGCCGCCAACGGAGGGAAGGGTCATCGTCCGAGGGTCTGTTGCGCCGATGATCGAGCTTGGTGCAGGTTTCAACGGAGACCTCACCGGATATGAGAACATCGTCATGTATGGGACCCTGTTGGGCCGTACACCCGAGCACATGAGGGGTCGTACTGATGCGATCGCGGAGTGGGCAGACCTCACGGAGTTCATCGACGTCCCACTTCGTTCGTATTCTTCCGGCATGCTCGCAAGACTCGCCTTCTCCGTCGCAACCGACATCGAACCGGACGTGCTCGTCGTCGACGAGGTCCTGTCGGTGGGAGACGCGGCGTTCCAGATACGGTCAGAGGAGAGGATGAAGGACCTGATCGACAAGGGTGCCTCGGTTGTGATCGTTTCGCATGATCTCGTCACTGTAGAATCTCTTGCCGGGCGCGCCATGTGGCTTGACCACGGCAAATGCGTGATGATGGGGGATCCGGCCGAGGTTGTCGCCGCATACCGGCGGACGGTCGAGGAAGGTGCATCATGACGACGAGTTTCGACAATCCTCAGGTCTCGATCGTCCTCCCCGTCTTCAATGAGATCGAACATCTCGATGAAGAGCTCGAGCGGATCCGCGACGCGATGGAGGCATCGCAGTACAGCTTCGAGATCATCGTCGTTGACGATGCATCCACCGATGGCAGCACCGAACGCCTCGACGAGATCCCATGGATCCGCCTGATCGCCTTCCGGGCGAACCGTGGTCCTGGTGCCGCAAGGAAGATCGGAACCGAGGCAGCCCTCGGGGAGATCGTGCTGTGGAGCGACGTCGACATGTCCTACCCGAACGATCAGCTTCCCCGCCTCGTCGAGGCGCTCGATGGATATGACCAGGTGGTCGGGGCTCGCACGTCAGAAGAAGGCACCCACAAGCTTGCACGAGTCCCTGCGAAGTGGTTCATCAGGCGCCTTGCCGAGTGGTTGTCGAGCACGAAGATCCCCGATCTGAACTCTGGGTTCCGTGCGTTTCGCAAGGACGTGGCTGACCAGTTCCTCCATCTGCTCCCCAACGGGTTCTCCCACGTGACGACGATGACGATGGTGTTTCTCGCCAACGGATATTCGGTCGGGTACGTCGATATCGACTATGCGCAGCGTTCCGGCAACTCGAAGTTCAGGTTCGTGGCGGACACAAGGCTGTATCTCCGCCAGGTGACGCGCATGGTGATGATGTGGAACCCACTGCGAGTCCTTACGCCGCTTGCGACCGTTCTGTTCCTCCTGGGTTTCTCGAAGCTGGTGTTCGACCTCATCGACAAGGACTTCCGAGTGGGGACGAACACGCTGCTCGTCGTGCTCTCCGCAGGCATGATCTTCGTCGTTGCCTTACTGGCTGACCTCGTGGTGCAGGTTACGCGCCCCAGGCACTCGGTGCTGCCTGCAGCCGTGCAAGAGCGCGGAATCGGACCCGGGAACGACACAACGGATAGCGCCGACGAGCTGCCGTGATCCACGTATTCATCGGCACCAAGGCTCAGTACATCAAGACGGCGCCGGTTCTTAGGGAGATGGACCGTAGGGGCACACCGTACAGATTGGTCGATTCGGGGCAGCACGGCGAGTTCGCACGCCATCTGCGCGGCAGCCTCGGTGTGAGAGAGCCGGACGAATTCGTGGGAGGATCACGGGACATCACGACGATCTCGGCAGCAGCCCGATGGTCTGTGTCCCTTTCGCTGCTTGGCCTCTCTGGGAAGCGTCTTCGGGATCGCGTATTCGATGGCGATGGCGATGGGGTCTGTGTCGTTCATGGCGATACCCCAACGACGCTCATCTCCGCGATGCTCGCCAAGAGGGCAGGTCTCGGGGTTGCCCATCTCGAGTCCGGGCTTCGGTCGCGCTCTCTGTTGCATCCGTTCCCTGAAGAGCTCATCCGTCTCGCCGTGATGCGAACGGCGGACCTGCTTTTCGCCCCCGATGACACCGCAGTCGGCAACCTCGGGGCAATGTCCATCCGTGGAGCGGTCGTGCCGACCCACGGCAACACGTCGGTCGAGGCCCTTGTGTATGCACTTGGCGGAGAAACCGTGGATTCGACCGGGCCTGTGATCATGACCACCCACAGGGTCGAGAACCTCAAGAGCCGCACCACGATGATCCGCTTCGTCTCGCTCCTTGAATCGGTGGCTGCCGATCACCCGACGGTATTTGTGATGCACCGTCCAACCGAGGCTGCACTCGGGCACCTCGGACTCATGGAACGGGTCGAAAG